>CALCXL010000875.1 GCA_937907595.1 uncultured Pseudomonadota bacterium | reverse complement strand
GGTGTGCACCGCGAGGCCGTGCTCGGTGAGCGCCTCAGGGCCGAACAGCGAGGTGAGCTGGTGCACCACCGCGGTGCCGTAGTCCGCGGCCAGGGGCTCGGGGGGAGGGGAGGGCAGGAGCACCGGCGCCCGGTTCCAAGACTCCACGTCGTCGGGGTCGACCTCCCCCAGAGCGAGGCGCGTCTGCAGGATCAGGGCGCGGCGCTCCTGGGCGCGCTCGGGGTCGTGGCGCGGGGAGTAGCGCGACGGCGCGGGGATCAGGCCGGCCAGCAGGGCCGACTGCCCCGGATCCAGGGCGCGCGCCGACCGGCCAAAGTAGTCGCGCGCCGCCGCCTCCACCCCGTTGTTGCCGGCGCCGAGCGCGACGTAGTTGAGGTACAGCTCGAGGATCTGGCGCTTGCTGAGGCTGCGCTCCAGCCGCCAGGCGAGCACGGCCTCCCGGGCCTTTCGGCGCAGCGTGCGGTCCTGCCCCACGATGAGCTTCTTGACGACCTGTTGGGTGATCGTCGAGCCCCCTTGCACGGTCTCCCCGGCCCGCGCGTTGGCGAGGAAGGCCCGCGTGATGCCCCGCAGGTCGACGCCGCGGTGCTCCAGGAACGTGCGGTCCTCGGCCACCAGCACCGAGCGCAGGAGGTGATCGGGCAGCTCGTCGATGGGGACCCAGAAGCGACGTTCATCGTAGAAGCGGTGGATCTCGGTGCCGTCGGCCGCCAGGATCCGGCATGCCCCCGACGGTCGCCAACCGCGCAGCGCGTCCAGATCCGACGGCAGGCCGGGCAGGACCTCGCTGCGCACCCACAGCCCGAGCCCCATGCCGGCCACGCCGAAAAGGACCAGCGTGATCGCCGCGGCCCGACGGAGGATGCGCGCTGCGCGGGCGATGGTCATGGCCCTGACCATGGCGGGCTGCGGGGGCGGGACGCAAGCACCGGAGCCGATCGCCCCGCCCGATGCGGCCCCGATCTGGCCCTCGGAGCATCGGGTCACCTGGGTGGATCTGAGCGCCGAGGGGGCCGACGTCGACGCGGCCGAGCGGCTGGCCACGGCCGAGTGGGCCGTCCTCCGGTCGCCCTGGGCGATCCCCCGCGTCCGCGGGTTGGTCCCTGCCGGCTTCGAGCGCGCCCTGGACGACGGCGCGACCAGCTGGCGGCTGGAGCTGGGCGACGTCGGTGTGCGGCTCTGCGGCGCGTGGGCGGGCTGCGAGGAGGTCGGCACCCTGGACGCAGCCCTGGAGCGCATGGGCTTGGGCCCGCCCGGCTCGCCCCTCCTCCTGGGCCGGGGCGATCTGCGCGACGCCGCCACCCTGTACGGCCTCCGGCGACCCGGTCGTCGCGCACGCGGCGAAGGTTCGGCCGGGGCCCTCTGGATCCGGGCTCGTCGGCAGCTCGCGGGCGGCGCACCGGGGCGCGCGGCGGCCCAACTCCAGCGCGCCCTGGCGCGGGACCCCGAACCCATCGCCCTGCACGCGGCGCTGGGGGCGTCCTTGGCGGCGGCTGGACGGGTCGATGAGGCCAGCCGAGCCTGGCGGCGCGCCGCGAGACTCAGCCCCCAGGACCCACGTCTTGAGGTGTCGGTCGCGGCCGCCGAGCTCGCGTCGGGGGACGTCGCCTCCGCCGAGGCCCGGATCTCGGATCTCCCCGCTCGCCTGCGGGCCCTGCCGCCGGTCGTCGCCTTGCGCTCCGCGCCCGAGAGTTCCCCCAGCACCGCGGGCCTCTCTACGGCGCCCGCGCGCCCGGTGCGGGGTGCCGCCGCCCTCCGCGCGCAGCGGCCCAGCCCCCAGGAGATCCTGGAGGCCCTGGCGGGATCCCGCGACCCCCTCGCCGCCGTGCTCCGCGGCCGCGCGCACATGGATCTCCGGCGGCCCCGGCGGGCGCTGGCCGAGGCGGACCGGGCCCTGGCGGAGGCGCCCTGGCTGCCCGAGGCCCTGGCGCTGCGGGCCGCCGCCCTGGACGCCCAGGGGCTGAGAACGCTGGCGGCCGCGGCGCGGGCTGACCTCCGTCACGCCGACCCCGGATCGGCGGCGGGACCCCGACGGCTGCTCAACGCCCGGGAGATCGGAGAGGCCGCGGCCGCAGCCGAACGGGAGGCGGCCAGGCAAGTGGCCCTCGAGGCCAGGCTCCGGGCAGAGCGGGCGGCCAGGCTTCAGGAGGAGCAGGACCGCTGAATCGACCGAGACCGCGGCGCTGCCTTCAGTCCGCAACCGCCTCGATCACCGCGCCCGGCAGCAAGGGGGCCTCCGCGCAGGAGCAGGCGCTGCGGCTCACGCAGCCGCGGGGGGACGCCACGACCACGCGGCCGTCGGCGGGGCTGAGGCCGGGGCAGAGGAAGCCGCCACCGCGCGCGATGAGGGCGACGTCGCCTTCGGGCTCGCCCTCGGCCCGCGCGGCCCGCTCCAGGCCCGGAGTTGCGACCAAGGCCGGACCGCACTCCTTGAAGGCGGTCTCGACGAAGGTCCCATGCCACGCCCCGGCCAACGCCGCGGACTCCGCCTGGGTGGCCGCGTCCTCGGCCAGCCTCGCGACCCGCCCCGCCCCGGCGACCGCGGTGCCCCTGGCGGCCATGCGGCCCACCCGGTCCGCCTCCACGCGCAGCCGCTGGGCCGCGTCCCGCCACGCGGCCCCGAAGACACGGGACCGCGCCACCAGGGAGGTCACCTGGGGCTCTTCGCAGACCGGCAGCCGCCGCGCCTCGCCCCGCCGCTCGCCCAGGGCGCCCTGGAGCAGCAGGACCGCCTCCTGCAGCGCCTGGGATCTCGCGAGTGCGGCCTCCCCCTGCAGCAGCGCCTCGTCCAGCTCCTCCTGGGTGGGCGCCAGCTGCTCGAGCGGCCCGGGATCGGCGTGGGCGGGCCCCAGGAGCAGCGGCAGGAGCAGAAGGAGGGCAGGGGAGCGGCGCACGTTCCGCAAGCTACCAGCCCCTGGACGCAGGCTCGTCCCGCCGCGGGGGTGGCGTCGCGATCCCGCCTCGCCTACCATCCGCCTCCGTGGCCGACCGCCCCCTGATCCTGGTAACCAACGACGACGGGGTGGACGCCGGCGGCATCCTCGCGTTGGCGGAGGCCGTCGCCCCCATCGGCGACATCTGGGTCGTGGCCCCGGATCGCAACCAGTCGGCCATGTCCCACGCCCTGACCCTGGGCACCCCCCTGCGCGTCAAGAAGCACAGCGAGCAGGTATTCGCCTGCAGCGGCACCCCCACGGACTGCGTCTTCATGGGCGTCTTGCACCTGCTCCCGCGCCCCCCGGACGTGGTGGTCTCAGGCATCAACCACGGCCCCAACCTGGGCGACGACGTCAGCTACTCGGGCACCGTCTCCGCCGCGCTCGAGGCGGCGATCATGGGCATCCCGGGCCTCGCCTTCTCCCACGTCGCCCTCGGGGGCTGGGACTTCCGCGACGGCGAGCGCTTCGCGCGGCAGCTGACCGAGCGGGTGCTCAAGGAGGGCCTGCCCAGCCGCTCCTACCTCAACGTGAACTTCCCCGCCGTGCCCCGCGGCCAGACCACGGGGGTCGAGGTGACGACCCTCGGCCACCGCTTCTACGAAGACTCGATCGTGGAGGCGAAGGACCCCCGCGGCCGGCCGTACTTCTGGATCGGCGGCAGCGGCTACGACTTCACGGACATCCCGGGGTCGGACTGCAGCGCGGTGCACGAGGGACGCGTGTCGATCACGGCGCTCCAGAGCGACCCCACCCACCAGGAGGGGCTCGACCTCCTCCGGTCCTGGGCGATCGAGGCTCCGTGAGCCGCTTCGACCTGCAGCGCGCGCGCATGGTCGAGCAGCAGCTCGTCGGCATCACGGACCCCACCGTCCTGCAGGCCCTGGCCACGGTGCCGCGCCACGCGTTCCTGCCGGAGGCCCTCGGCGCCCAGGCCTACGCCGATCGCCCCCTGCCCATCGGCCAGAACCAGACCATCAGCCAGCCCTGGATCGTCGCCCGCATGACGGAGCTCCTCGGGCTGTGCGGCCCGGAGACGGTCCTGGAGATCGGCACCGGATCGGGCTACCAGACCGCGGTGCTGGCTCAGCTCTGCGCCCGGGTCATCAGCGTCGAGCGGGTGGGCGAGCTGGCGTCCGCCGCGCGCCGGCGGCTGAGCGACCTCCGCCTCAACAACATCACGGTCCTGCAGGCGGACGGCACCCTGGGGCGCAGCGAGTACGCGCCCTTCGACGCGATCCTGGTGACCGCCGGGGCCCCCGACGTGCCCCGCCCGCTCCTGGCCCAGCTCAAGGACGGCGGCCGCCTGGTGGTCCCCGTGGGCGACGCCGAGACGCAGACCCTGCTGCGCATCACCCGCCAGGGCGAGACCTTCCTTCGAGAGACCTTCGACGACTGCCGCTTCGTGCCGCTCATCGGCCGCTTCGGCTGGACC
>CALCXL010000874.1 GCA_937907595.1 uncultured Pseudomonadota bacterium | reverse complement strand
TCTGCAACCTGGTCGAGGAGACGATCGGCATCCCGTGCGAGGCTTGCAACAGCGACGGCAGCGAGCCCTTCTGCATCACGATCGTGGTGGAGGACGTCACCACCGAGATCGTCAACGGGCTGAGCATCGAGCCCATGACCTGTGAGACGATCATCGATCAGTACGTCAACAGCGGCTGGGAGTGCGCGGACGAGGCGTACGACCTCGACCAGGACAGCGACGGCGTCTACGAGGGATGCAACGACTACAACCCCTGAGCGGCAGCCGGCTCAGCGTCCGGCGGCCGGCGCGGCGTAGCAGCCCGCCAGGATCTCCTCGAGCACCCGCGGCTTCCAGCCCAGGCGGTGCCGCGCCATCTTGCCGTCGGACATGACCTCCTCGGCCAGGCCTTCCAGCCGCTCGATGCTCAGCAGGGGCTCGGACCGCAGGGTCTGCAGGGCCCGGGCGACCCCGCGCAGGGCGGTCGACGGCACCTCCAGGATGCGCGGCTCCCGGTGCCCCTGGGCGCGGGCGACGGCCTTGATCAGCGTCGGCAGGGGCACGGCGAAGGCGCCGGGCAGGTCGATGGGGCGACCGGGCAGCTGGTCCGAGGGCAGGTCCATGGCGGCCAGGACCGCGTCGGCGACGTCCCCCACCCAGACCGGTCGACGCCGCCCCGATCCGGCGGGCACCGGCACGATGGGCAGGCGGGCCACGCGCTCCAGGGCGGCCAGGTGGGGCGATCCCGGGCCCAGGATCATCGGCGGCCGCAGGATGACGATCTCCCGGTCCAGGCCGGCCAGCAGCTCCTCCATGGCGAGCTTGCTGTCGGCGTAGGCCGATCGGTGGGTGCGCTCCACCGTGTCCGAGGAGACCACGACCACCCGCCGCGCCGTCGACCGCTCCAGCAGATCGCGGGTGGCGTCGACGTGCATCGCCTGCAGCGCCGCGGGGTCCTTGCTGCGCACGAGCCCGGCCAGGTGCAGCAGGACCTCGACCCCCTCCAGGGCCGGCAGCAAGGAGTCGGGGCGCAGGAGGTCGCCTTCGGCCATCCAGGCGTTGGTGCCCTGCAGGAGGTCGCGCTGGGAGCTCACGCGCACCAGGGCCCGGAACTTCACCTTGCGGGCGCCCAGGGCCTGGCAGACGGCGCGGCCCAGCAGGCCGGTGGCGCCGGTGACCAGGATGTTGCCCGTGCCGCGGGCCACCCGGCTCTTGGGGTTGGCGGGCTGCTGCGTCACGGGGTCGGCGCGGCCTCCACCGCGCGCCAGTGCTCGGCCACCATGGAGGGGGTGGCCACCCAGGCGTCGCCCGCGTCCAGGATCTCCTTGATCAGGGCCTTGAAGAGGTCGCGGATCAGCGGCTTGCCGAAGAGGTGGGGCTCGGGGTGGGTCAGGAAGTGGCAGAGGCCGCCGACCTTCTGGACGTGCTTCCACTTGCGGCGCAGGGGCTCCAGCAGGTCCAGGCCCCGGTAGCCCAGCAGCAGCAGGCGGTCGTCCGCGGGCATGGTGGTGGGCAGCACCAGCGTGCGGCCCCGGCGGAAGGGAAAGGTGGTGCCGCAGCCGCGCCGGGGCCCCAGCAGCGTGTTGGTGTCCGTGTCCGGCACCGAGCTGTCCCAGGCGAAGCGGGGGCCCACGGCCTCGTACAGGGCGTCGCTCACCAGCAGCGAGGGCGCGCGGAAGCCCAGGATGCCGTGGCGGACCAGCTGCTCCTGGCAGCGATCGAGCCGCGCGCCCGCCTCCGCCGCCGACAGGTAGGAGATGCGGTTGTCGTGCAGGTCGCCGTGCAGGCCGATCTCCCCGCCCGCTTGCCGCACCGCGTCGCAGAAGCCCTCGTCCCAGGTGTAGCCCTCACCCACCAGGAAGAAGCAGGGCTTGAGGCCCAGCTCCACCATCTCCTCCAGCACCGCGCCCGCCCGCTTCATGCCCTGGGCCGTGTCGACGTCGTGCGTCATCACCAGCGGGTAGCGCTTGCCGCCGGGCCAGGAGGGGCCTGGCTCCCGGCCGGTGACGCCCGCGAAGAGGCGGGCCTGGAAGGTGTCGATGCGCGCCTCGATGGGCCAGGCGGGGGAGGGCGGAGTGGCTGAGGGGTCCACGCCGCGGCCAGCGATGAGGGGGTAGAGGGCCAGGCGGAGCGGCCCGGGCACCGCGTGGTAGGGCAGGGGGAGCCGCGCGTGCAGGGGCGGGCCCTTGGGGGGCAGGTAGCGCTCCTCGACGATGGCGCGCCAGGCCGACCAGGGGTTCCAGGGCATGACCCAGGAGCCGTCCTCGCGCTGGGTCACCGCGCCCAGGGGATCCCGGTCGAAGAGGGAGAAGAGGGCCTCCCGTTCCTTCGGCAGCTCCTGCCGGCCGAAGTGGACCTCCCGCCCCGCCAGGTCGGACACCGCGCGCCGCAGGGCCTCCGCGTCGCGGTCCCAGCGGGTGATGAAGCGGAGGAGGGCGGGGTCGTCGGCGGCCATGGCGCAGCGAGGATAGCCGGGCGCGGCCGGCGCGATGCGGTCGGCGCGGCTCGACGGGACCCCGGGGTCGCTCGACGGGACGCGCCCGGGTCCCCTGCGGCCCTGGCACGTCGACGGAGGCGCTCCTACTGATGTCTTGGACCCGGCCCTTTGCCGCGACGCTGCTTCTCCTCCTCCCCCGCGCGTCGGGGCGGTCCCGGGGGCCGGGTCCACCTCTCGAGCCCCGGTTGCTCCCCTGTGCCCCGTCCGCTCTCTGCGGGCGGGGCACATCGGGGAGCCTCGGCCTCCTGTTCCCCTGTTATCGTCGTCGGTGCTCAGGGAGGGGCCGCATGCGCCGGGGATTCACGCTCATCGAGCTCACGTTCGTCCTGGCGATCATCGGCGCCCTGGTGGCGCTGACCGTGCCCGCGTACCGCGTCCTGCTGCACCGGGCCCAGGCCGGCGAGGCCCGCTCCGTGGTGCAGGCCATCGCCCACGCCGAGCACCAGCGCTATCGCGATCACGGCGCCTACCTGGCCTGCGGCGACGTCGACGACACCACCTCCGACAAGCGCCCCTTTCCCGCCGAGTTCCCCTGCTGGCGCGCCCTGGGCGTCTCCCTGGAGGGCACGACCGGCTACCGCTACGCCGTGACCCTGCAGGACGGCAGCTTCACCGTGCTCGCGGCGGGCGATCTGGACGGCGACGGCCAACGCTCCCGCTTTTCCCTGCGCGGTCGCGACCTGCACCTGGACGTACAGGACGAGATCGAGTGAGGCTCGGCGAACAGGAGGCCCTGGTGCTGCGGCAGGTGGCGGCCCTACTCCGCCGTGGGGTGGCGCGGGGGCAGGCGATCGACCTGGCGCGGCGGTGCGTGGGCGACGTGGCCCTGGCGGATCGGCTGGCGCGGGTGGGGCAGGACCTGGCCGAGGGGCAGCTCCCCCAGGGCGCGGGCTTCGAGCGATCGCTGGCGGTCGCCGATGCGGAGGGTCTGGAGCGTCGGGCGGCGGCGGTGGACGCGACCCTGGCGGCCGACTCGGCGCTGGCGACGGTGCGGCTCCACACGGGCGCGGCGGTGGCCATCCCGGCGGTCCTGATCCTGGTCCTGGTGGTCCTGTCCCACCTCGTGGCCGGATTGACCCCGGGCCTGCCCCACGCCCAGGGGGGGCTCCTGTCGACCCTGCTGCCGCCGGTGCTGGGGGCCGCCATGCCCCTGGGGCTGGGGCTGCTGCTGCTGCTGCGGCTGCCCCGGCGGTGGGTGCCGGCCGCGCGGCTGCACGACCGGGCGGCCCAATTGCTGTCCGGCGTCGACGGCGCGGGCGACCCGATGCCCCCCGGGGCCACCGCCGCCGAGCAGGCCTACCTGAGCGCGCGCGCGCCGGCCGTGGGGCTTGAGGCCGCCGCCGCCGAGCTGTCGGTGGAGCTCTCGGCCGAGGCGGGGCGCGCGGGGGACGTCGCCGCGGTCGGGCTGCCGATGGTCGCCGCCGGCCTCGTGCTCCTGGCGTTCGGTGGGGTGGCGTTGCTGCTCTACTTTCCTGTGCTCCGCGTCATCCGCATGGGCCTGGGCTTCGGATGAACGCCGTACGCGCCCGAGCGCTGCTGATCGGCCACGCCCTGGCCGAGGACACCTCCCTGCAGGCCGCGATCGTGGCGGTGCCCGCGCCCTACCGCATGGACGACCTGGTCCTGCTGCAGGCCGGTCGCCTGGAGCCCGCGCTGCAGGGCCTGGGCCTGCCCGCCGCCGACGCCCGCCTCGCCAGCCTCTGGCCCGCCGGCCTGCGCCCCGCCCAGCGTCGTCAGGCGACCCTCCCCTCGCCCCGGGGCCTGCAGGCCCGCCTGTTCCAGACCCTCGTCGCCACCGGCGGCGTGCTGGCGGGGCAGCTGTTCGCCGTGGCCGCCGCGGGCCGGGGGGCGGCCTTGATGGCCGATCTGGCACCGAGCCCCCAGGCCTTCGAGCCGGTCCTCCGCGTGCTGGAGGCCGCCTCCCTGGCCGCCGGTCTGGGTCTGCTGGCCACCGTCGTGTCCGCCGGCCTGGTGCTGCTCCTCCCCCGCCGCCTGCCCGCCTGGGGCCGCGCCATGCTGCGCGCCGAGGAGGCCGCCCGGGCCGGCGCCCTGCTGGAGTCCGGGGCGCCCCCCTCGGTCCGGGCCGAGGTCGCGCGCGACTTTCGTCGCCTGGAGCAGGTCCCCCTTACCCTGGACGAGCTGACCCTGGTCCAGGAGCGCGCCGTGGCGGAGGCTGAGGTGGCGCAGGAGCGGCTGGTGGAGGGGGCCCGCGCCGTGGGCATGGGGCTCTGCGTCCTCATCGCGTTCGTCACCACCGCGGCGCTCTACCAGGCCCTGGCCCTGGTGCAGGTGGCGTTGTGATCCGCCGTCCCGCCCGCTCCGATGACCCGTCCGGCGAGGAGGCGACGTGAACCGCGCCCTCACCGACCTGCGCGACACCCTGGTCCGTCTGCGGGCCGGAGGGCTGGGCGTGGGCCTGGATGCGCGGTCGGCCGATCGCCTCGTCAGCGCGCTGTCCGACGGGCGCTCCCTGGCCGACGCGTCCGAGGGCGCGGGCCTGGATCCCCGCCTCGCCCGCTCGGTGCAAGCCGCCGACGTCGACGACGTGCCCGCCGCCCTGGCCGCGCTGCTCCCCCTGGTGGAGGAGGTGGAGGGCCACCGCCGTCGGCTGCGCGCCGCCGGCACCTACCCCCTGGTCCTGGCGGGGTCCGTCGGCGTGTGCGCGGCCGTGCTGGGGGGGGC
>CALCXL010000873.1 GCA_937907595.1 uncultured Pseudomonadota bacterium | reverse complement strand
CGGCGCAGGGTCTCGTGGTCGCCGCCGTGGCCCGGCAGGGGGGAGCCCGGCGGCAGGATGAAGGCTCCCAGTCGGGTCAGGACCGCCACCTCCTTGGGGGTCAGCACCTTGTACTCGTGAGTGGGCTTCTCGTAGACGCCGACCTGCCGCAGCGTGGCGTAGGCGGCGGCCAGCACCGCGCTCGCCGCCGTGCCCAGGACGAGCACCTGGCGGCGGGACAGGGCAACATGCAGCAGGTCAGGCGCGGACATCAGAACCCTGGTTCAGTGGTTTGACCAATCGGAGGATACCCCCAACGTGGCGGCATTCAAGGAACGGCTCGATCCCAGCGCAGTCGAGCGGATCGCGGCCGGGATTTCCAGCGCCTGGGGTGACTTCGACGCCCCCTCCTTCGTGGCGGCGACGGTCCCGGGCCTCGCCTCGCTCGAGTTGAAGGCGCGCGTGCAGCACATCGCCGATCGCTTGCGGGAACACCTTCCCCGGGACGTTCCTTCCGCCCTGGCGATCCTCTGCGCGTCCCTGGGCCCGCCCGGGGCCCCGTCGGGCGGCGATCCCTGGGGCCCCGACGACCCCCGGCACACCACGGGGATGCTGGTGTGGCCCCTGACCCAGTTCGTGCAGGACCACGGGCGGCCGCACTTCGACGAGTCGATGGCCGCGCTGCAGGAGATGACCCGGCGCTTCACGGGGGAGTTCGCGCTCCGACCCTTCGCCGTCGCCGCCCCCGATCGCACGCTCGCCGTGGCCCTGCACTGGACCCAGTCGCCCGATCAGCACCTGCGGAGGCTCGCATCGGAAGGCCTGCGGCCGCGGCTGCCTTGGGGCCTACAGTTAAAGCAATACATCAAGGATCCCAGCCCGCTGCTGCCCATCGTCGAGGCGCTCAAGGACGACTCGGAGGAGTACGTGCGCCGCAGCGTGGCCAACCTGCTGAACGACGTGGCGAAGGACCACCCGGAGTGGGTCGTGGAGCTCTGCGCGCGCTGGCTGGCGGAGCCCGGCGGGGATCGGGCCCGGCTGGTGCGCCACGCCTGCCGCACCCTGGTCAAGCAGGGCCACCCCGGCGCGCTGGCCCTGCAGGGCTTCGCGGTGCCGCCGGAGCTCGAGCTGCTGGACTTCATGGTGAGCCCCCAGAGCGTGCGGGTCGGGGAGACCCTGGCGGTCAGCGGGCGCCTGCGCAGCACCGCCCAGGGGCCACAGAAGCTCTGCATCGACTACGTGATGCACCTGCAGCGCGCCCGCGGCAAGACCGGGGAGAAGGTGTTCAAGGGGGGCAACCGCACGATCGCGGCGGGGGAGGAGGTCGCGTTGAGCTTCAGCCGGCCCATGGTCGCGGTCAGCACGCGCCGCTACTACCCCGGAACGCACGACGTCGAGCTTGTGGTCAACGGCGTGCGGCTGGCCCGAGCGACCTTCGAGCTGATCTTGGAGTGAGGGCGGCCCGGGGCCGACCCGGGATCACACCTCGACGCTGCTCTGGTCCCAGTCGCGGAAGAAGTCGATGCGGCGGCTGTCGTAGGTGGCGGGGCGGGTGCGGTCCCGGGCCCACTCCTTCAGCTCCTTGATGGACTGATCCATGGTGACGGCCAGGGGCACGGTGGCCCGCAGGCTGCGCAGGACGTCGTGGGTGGCAAACTCCCGGTCCTTGCCGAAGGCGTCGAACATCGCGTCGATGATCGCCTGCTCGATCTCCGCCCCGGAGAAGCGCTCGCTCGCTTCGGCCAGCTTCCAGGTGTCGAAGCGGGTGGGGTCGCGGCGGCGGCGCTTGAGGTGGATGTTGAAGATCTGCTGGCGCTCGTGGATGTTCGGCAGATCGACCCAGAAGATCTCGTCGAAGCGGCCCTTGCGCAGCAGCTCCGGCGGCATGTGGCGCACGTCGTTGGCCGTCGCCACCACGAACACCGCGGCCTGCTTCTCCTGGAGCCAGGTGATGAAGGAGCCGAAAACCCGGGCGGCCGAGGCCCCCGCGCCGCTGCCGTCCACGCCGGCGAAGGCCTTCTCGATCTCGTCCACCCAGAGGATCGCCGGGGCCATGGACTCCGCGATGCCGATGGTGCGGCGCATGCCCTCCTCGGCCGCGCCCTTGCCCATGACCAGGGCGGCCACGTCCAGGCGCAGCAGGGGCACCTTCCAGAGGTCCGCGATGGCCTTGGCGGTGAGGGACTTGCCGCAGCCCTGCACGCCCAGCAGGAACAGGCCCTTGGGCTGGGGGAGGCCGTACTTTCTGGCCTTCTCACTGAAGGATCCGGCCCGGGAGTTCAACCACTCCTTGAGGTTGTCCAGCCCGCCGACGTCGGCCATGTCCAGGCCCAGGTCGTGGAACTCCAGGTACTCGGCCTTGCGGATGATCTGCCGCTTCTCGTTGATGATCTCCCGGAGCTGCTCGGCCTCGAAGCTGCCGTGCCGCAGCAGCACCTTGCTGTACAGGCGCTTGATCTCCTGCTCGGTCAGGCCCAGAGATGCCTTCACGAATCGCTCGAAGAGATCCAGCTCAATCGTCTGTTTTTCCCCGCGAAGTAGCGCATGGAACAGCTTGGCGACCTCCGCCAGACCCGGCAGCGGCAGGTCCAGGACCGCCACGTCCTTCTCCAGCTCGGAGGGGATGTTCGCGCTGGGGGAGACGAAGACCAGGCCCCAGCCGTCGGCGCCGAAGGGGCCGCGCAGGTCGCGCAGGCGCCGGACGACGTCGG
>CALCXL010000872.1 GCA_937907595.1 uncultured Pseudomonadota bacterium | reverse complement strand
TCGGCCGAGTCGTCGTCGTCGTCGTCATCGGCCGAGTCGTCGTCGTCGACGGCGTCGTCGTCGTCCGCGGAGTCGTCGTCGTCGGCGGTGTCGTCGTCGTCCGCGGAGTCGTCGTCGTCGACGGTGTCGTCGTCGTCCACCGTGTCGTCGTCGTCCGCCGTGGCGTCGTCGTCGTCCGCGGTGTCGTCGTCGTCCACCGTGTCGTCGTCGTCGGCGGTGTCGTCGTCGTCCGTCCCGGAGTCGTCGTCGTCCGTCCCGGAGTCGTCGTCGTCGCCGCCTCCACCGGTGCTGGGGCAGCCGGCCAGGGGGAGCAGGAAGGTCAGGAAGAGGGCGAGCCAGCGAAGGGTCATTGAGGTCGTCTCCGGGCCTGTGCGCTCAGCGGGGTCCACCGCGACGCTCCAGGACATGCGTACACGGTGTTTAGCACCTCATGGGGTGGCTTGCGGAGGCGCGTCAGCGCTTGGCCGCCTCCAGCATCGCGCTGCTCTTCCCGCGCTCAAGGCGCCGGCTGCTCCACCCGGCTCCAGGTGTTGTGGGGGACGGCGACGTCCTGCTCGGTGCCGTCGGGCCAGCGCAGGCGCACGGACTGCAGGCTGCGGTCCCCCAGGCCGAAGTGCAGGCGGGTGGTGTTGCCGGCGCCCAGGGACGAGCCGATCTTGACCTCCCGCAGCTGCACCAGGCCGTCGTCGGTGGTCACCCAGGCCCGCGCCCCCACCGCGTCGCGGCCCCCGGAGCCCCGCCCCACCAGGTCCAGCCCCAGCCAGTCCCCCTGGCTCCGCTCGCTGCCCAGGTTGCGCAGCAGGCGGTAGCGGTCGGCCAGGTTGGCCACCACCAGGTCCACCGCGCCGTCCTCGTCGTAGTCGGCCGCGGCTACGCCCATGCTGTGCGCGGCGTCGCTGGCGCCGCTGACGTCGCTCTGGTCGACGAAGCTGCCGTCGCCAGCGTTGCGCCACAGGTGGTCCTCGTAGCCCAGGCCCCCGGCCGCGTAGAGGTCCAGCCAGCCGTCGTTGTCGTAGTCCAGCCAGACGCAGCCCCAGCCATCGAACTCCACGCCCAGGCCCGCGGGCAGGGTCACGTCCACAAAGCTGCCCCCGCCCTGGTTCTGCAGCAGCAGCGCCATGGTGGTGTCCGTCATGAAGACGTCCAGGTCCAGGTCGTTGTCGTAGTCGCCGATGGCCAGGCACATGGCGTCCTTGCGCGCGTCCAGCCCGGCCTCGCGCGCGGCCTCGGTCCAGCAGTGCCCGCCGCAGCCGGGGCCATCGTTGCGGAACAGCACGTTGCGGTTCATGGGGCCGGCGGGGTCGGGCTCCCCGCCGAAGCCCTTGTCGTTGGCCAGGTAGAGGTCCAGGTCCCCGTCGTCGTCGTAGTCGAACCACGCCGGCTGGCAGCCGGGGCCCGCGCGCAGCAGGGGATCGCCCAGGTCGTCGCCCACCTCTGTGAAGACGCCCTCGCCGTCGTTGCGCCACAGCGTGTCCCGGGCCTGCTCCAGCACGCTCTGGCCCAGCCCGCTGCAGTTGAAGCAGGTGTAGTTGGCGGTGTAGGCGTCCAGGTCGCCGTCCCCGTCGTAGTCGGCCCAGGCGGTGCCGTTGCCCAGGCCGGGGTCCTGCATGGCGCGGCCCGCGGGCGGGGGGGCGAAGTGCCCCGTGCCGTCGCCCAGGAGCAGCGCGTCCTCGTCGGAGTTGGTGAGGTGCAGGTCGATGACTCCGTCGCCGTCGGCGTCCAGGAGGGTGGCGCCGCCGCTGCGGTAGCCCTCGACCCCGCTGGCGGGGACCGCCTCGAAGGCGCCGTGCAGGCCTCCCAGCAGCACCACGTTCTCGCCCTTCTGGTTGGTGAGGACCAGGTCCAGGACGCGGTCGCCGTTCAGGTCGGCCCAGGCCTGGCCGCTGGTGAGCCACTCGTCGGCCACGTCGGCGTCCACGGCGTGGCTCACGTCGATGCCCGCGCAGTCGCTGACGTCGGCGAACAGGGTCTTGGGCAGGTCCTCGTCCGCGGGGCAGAGGCTCTGGATGGGGGAGGGGACCGGGGACAGGGGCGGCAGCACCAGGGGGCCGTCCCAGCGGGTGGCGGGGGCCTGCTGGGGGCCGGACTCCGGCGTGGGGGCGGGGGTGGGATCGACGGCGGGCGGATCCTCGCCCCGCACCGCGGCCGGCGGCGCGCAGGAGAGCAGCAGCGGCAGGAGGATCAGGGCGCGCACGGGGCCATCAAAGCACGGGGGGAGGGGAGGGATGGGGCGACGGCGTGCCCCCCAACGGCCAGGGGCCGCCGTCCCGAAAGACGACGGCCCCTGGTGTTCTTGCCTGTGGCCTCAGTAGGCCATCAGCACGTAGTCGCCCGTGGTCGAGCTGCTCCACGCGTTGACCAACACCAAGTAGAAGCCGGTGTCGAGCGTGGCCGAGACCAGCGAGCAGGAGCCGAAGCCCCCACCGTCGGCGTAGGCGATGGACGTGGTGCCGTCGGACTCGAACAGCTCGATCTCGCTGTCGAAGTTGCAGCCGCCCGCGCCGTCGCCCGTCTCGAAGTTCACGGCGGTGGCGTCCGAGCCGATGTCGAAGCGGAACCAGTCGAGGTCGCCGGCCGGGTTGATCGATCCGGGGTGGTCGCCGGGGAAGGCGAAGGGGCTACTGGCCATCGCACCGGCGGCGCTGTCGTTGAGCTCGAAGGGCTGCACCGTCAGGGTGTAGTCGCCGGCCGAGGCCGACGTGCTCGTGACCTCGATGAGGTAGACGCCCATGGCCACTGGCAGGTCGGCGATGAGCGAGCAGGGGCTGTTGGCCGGGTCGTCGTCGTTGGTGGCGATCACGCTCGAGCTGCTGTCGGGGCCGTAGATCGTGACCGTCGTGTCCACGTTGCAGCCGCCGGCGCCGTCGTCGGTGAAGACGTTGACGCCCAGACCCGGGACGGGCGCGGTGATCGTGTACCAGTCGCTGTCAGTCGCATCGATCGACCCGGTGGCGAAGCCGAGGGCGTTGATGTCCGTGGCCTGCGCGAAGGTGTCGTTGGGCTCCACCTCGGCCGGGCTCAGCAGCATGACGTCCAGCTGGTAGGGGCCGGCGGCGGGCGAGGTGCGGCTCCAGTGCTCCACGGCGATGTAGTAGGTGCCCGTGTCCAGCGTGGTCGCGATGAGCGAGCAGAAGCTGCCGCCGCCGTCGTCGTTGGAGGCGATCTGGGTGCCGGCGTCGTCGTAGAGGAAGATCTCCGTGTCCAGGAAGCCGCTGGCCGAGTTGCAGGCGCCCGCCGGGTTCAGGTCCGTGCGGAACTCGGCGATCGTGCCGTCGACCGCCACGATGACCTGCCAGACGTCCACGTCGCCGGCGGGGTCCATCTGGCCGCAGTAGGTCGACAGGCCGTCGCCCACGGGGCCGTCGAACTCGGTCACGGGCACGTTGTTGGGCTCCACCTCGAAGGTGCACTGCGGGCCGGCGGCCGAGTCGTCGTCGTCGCCGGCGCTGTCGTCGTCGTCGTCGACCACCACGGCGCTGTCGTCGTCGTCGCCCGTGGCGTCGTCGTCGTCGCCGGCGCTGTCGTCGTCGTCGTCCACGACCACGGAGTCGTCGTCGTCGCCGGCGCTGTCGTCGTCGTCCACGACCACGGAGTCGTCGTCGTCCGTGGTGGCGGAGTCGTCGTCGTCGTCCGCGGAGTCGTCGTCGTCGTCCGCGGAGTCGTCGTCGTCCGTGGCGGAGTCGTCGTCGTCCGTGGCGGAGTCGTCGTCGTCCGTGGCGGAGTCGTCGT
>CALCXL010000871.1 GCA_937907595.1 uncultured Pseudomonadota bacterium | reverse complement strand
CGTGGACGACGACGCCGTGGCCGTGGCGATCGAGGCCCCCGCGGACGCCGACGACGAGTTCATCACCGCGGTCGCCCTGGTGCAGCAGAGCAAGTGGGACGAGGCCGGCGCCCTCCTGCAGAAGTACCTGCGCAAGAACCGCGACTCGGAGCACTACCTGGAGGCGCAGTTCCTGGTTGGCCAGTGCCTGTTCGAGCTGCAGCGCTTCAAGAACGCGATCACCGAGTTCCAGAAGGTGATCGAGGCGGAGGACAAGGTTGTGCGCAAGGGCGCGACGGCCCTGTGGGCTCCCCGGGCCATGTTCATGCAGGGCCGCGCCTTTGAAGAACTGGGCACCAAGCAGGACCTGGAAGCAGCCGCCCTCTTCTTCGACGAGCTGGTGCGCCTGTACCCCGCGGCGGCCGACGCGGAGCGCGCGCGACGACGATTGGAAGTGCTCGATGCGAACCGCTAGCTGGCTCTTCGTGGCCGCCCTCCTCCTGGGTGGCTGCGGCGGCGACGCCCCGAAGGACACGACGTCGGCCCAAGAGCCCATCGTCGAGAAGTCGGCGCCTGCCACGGGCTCGTCGGCCACCGCCGCGGCGGACGGCACCCGGCTGACCGTCGTGTTCACCAACAACGTCGACGGTGAGATCGAACCCTGCGGGTGACCGAAGAACCCCCTCGGCGGACTCGCCAGGAGACAGACCTACCTCAACCAGCTCCGTGAACGGGACCCGTCGATCCTCCAGGTCGACTCGGGGGATCTGCTGTTCAAGGACCTGGACGTCCCCCCGGTCGAGAAGGAGCAGCGGCTCCAGAAGGCCGGCCTGATCCTGGCCTCCCAGGCGCGGTTGGGGCTGGACGCGCTCAACCCCGGCGACGGCGATCTGGCCTTCGGCCTGGCCTTCCTGGTGGAGGGCGCGGCCGAGCACAAGCTGCCCTACGTGTCGGCGAACCTGACGGACAAGGGCGGGAAGCTGGTCTTCCCCGCCACCCGGGTCGTGCAGCGCGGGGGCCTCAAGGTCGGCATCACCGGCGCGATCGGCGAGGAGTTCTCCCCCACCGACGCGGACATCCTCCCCGCGACGGCGGCGGTCACCCAGGCCGTGGCCGCGCTCCGGGCGCAGAACGTCGACCTGGTGATCCTCCTGTCCCACCTGGGACTGGACGGCGACAAGGCCATCGCCGCGGCCGTGCCGGGCATCGACGCGATCTTCGGCGGGCACGACCGCCGGCACATGGAGAGCCCCACCATCGTGGGAGGCACCGCCATCTTCCAGGCCGGCAGCCGCGCGAAGTACGTGGGCCAGGCCACGCTGGTGCTGGTGCCTGGAGCGAAGGGCTGGGCGGATCCCAAGGGTCGTGACGCCGCGATCCGCCAGCGGGAGCGCACGCAGGCCCAGGTCCTTCGCTACGAGCAGCAGCTGGCCGAGGCCCCGGACGAGGCCACGAAGAAGCGGCTGGAGCGGGTGCTCACCTTCGCGCGCAAGCGGGTGGAGGACATGGTGGTGCCCGAGGAGGTCACGGGACCGACGAACCGCGTCGAGGCCACCAAGATCCCCATGGGCGCCTCCCTGGAGGACGAGCCGAAGATGAAGGCCCTGGTGGACGCCACACTGGAGTCCATGGGCCCCCAACTGGGCGACGACGGCCACGGGCACGCCCCCGGCGATCACGGCAAGCAGGCGCTGATCAACACCGGCCCCTGGGTCACGTCCCGCCAGTGCCGCGCCTGCCACCCCGCCCAGTACAAGGACTGGACCGGCAGCAAGCACGCGCACGCCTACGCGACCCTGATGAAGGAGAAGCGGCACTTCGACCACCAGTGCTGGAGCTGCCACTCCACCGGCGCGGGGAAGCCCGGCGGCCCCCAGACGCCGACCGAGGTGGGGCCCCTGCGCAACGTGCAGTGCGAGTCCTGCCACGGCCCCGGCCAGGACCACCTGGCGAAGCCGGGCAAGGGCAACATCGTGCGGACCCCCAATGAGGCGGTGTGCATGGAGTGCCACACGGAGGAGCAGACCGAGGGCCGCTTCGTCTTCGAGGACTACCTGCCCAAGATCGACCATCAGCCGTAGATCGCCCCCTGCTTCCTCTCTATCTTCCGGGGCCATGAAGCCCCTCCTCGCCATCGAGACATCCTGCGACGAGACCGCCGCCGCGGTGATCGCGGCCGACGGTCGGGTGCTGGGCGAGGTCGTGCGCTCGCAGATCGACGACCACCAGGTCTTCGGCGGCGTGGTGCCCGAGCTCGCGTCGCGCTGCCACACCGAGGCCATCGACGGCGTCGTCGCCCAGGCCCTGGAGCGGGCGGGGCTGGACCTGGACGGTATCGGCGCGGTGGTGGCCACCGGGGGCCCGGGGCTGGTGGGTTGCCTGCTGGTGGGGCTGTCGTGGGCGGCGGGCCTGGCCCTGGGCCGCGGGCTGCCCCTGCTGGCCGTCAACCACCTGGAGGGTCACCTGTTTGCGCCCTTCATCAACACCGAGTCGCCGGACTTCCCCTTCCTGGGCTTGATCGTCAGCGGCGGGCACACCGAGCTGGTGCTGGCGAAGGGGGTCGGCGACTACGAGCTCATCGGCGCCACCCGGGACGACGCGGCGGGAGAGGCCTTCGACAAGGGCGCGCGCCTGCTGGGCCTGCCCTACCCCGGGGGCATCGCCGTGGACCGCCTGGCCCAGGGCGGCGACCGGGCCGCCATCGACTTTCCCCGCGGCATGCTGCACTCCGGCGACTTCGAGTTCAGCTTCTCCGGCTTGAAGACGGCGGTGCGCCAGCAGGTGGAGCGCGGCGGCGTGCCCGAGGGCCAGGCGCTGTCGGACTTCTGCGCGTCCCTGCAGGAGGCCATCGTCGACGTGCTGCTGCGCAAGACCCGCAAGGCCGCGAAGGTGCACGGCATCCAGCGCGTGGTGCTGACCGGCGGCGTGGCGGCCAACTCCCGGCTGCGGGCGGCCTTCGAGGAGGCGGCGCAGGCCGAGGGCTGGAGCCTGCACTGCGCGGCCCGGCACCACTGCACGGACAACGCCGCCATGATCGGGTACGCAGGGCTGCTGCGGCTGCGCCGGGGCGAGCGCTCGTCCATGGCGGTGGACGCGAGTCCAGGCCTGTCCCTGGGAGAGGTGCCCACATGAAGGCGAAGCGATCCCTCGGACAGAACTTCCTGGTGGACCAGTCCGTGGTCGACCGCATCGTCTCCGCCGCGGGCGTGCGGGCGGGGGAGACCGTGGTGGAGATCGGGCCCGGCCGCGGCGCGCTCACCGCGGGCCTGCGCGCCCTGGCCGATCAGTACATCTGCATCGAGAAGGACGACGCTCTGGCCGCCCAGCTCGATCGTCAGTTCGCCGACGACGATCGCTCCTGGGTGGTCAACGGCGACGCCCTGGAGATGATGCCCGACGCCCTGCCGGTGCCCGGCCCCTACCGCGTGGTCGCCAACCTCCCCTACAACGTCGGCGGCCGCATCACGATGCACCTGCTGGAGAACTGGTCCGGGGACGTGTCGGCCGCCACGCTGATGTTCCAGCGGGAGGTGGCCAACCGCCTGGCCGCCGTGCACGGGACCAAGGCCTACGGCGCGCTGTCGGTGCTGGTGCAGTCGATGGCGGAGGTATGGCCCCTCTTCGGCGTGCCCCCCGGCGCTTTCCGCCCGGTGCCCAAGGTGCAGTCCCGCGTCGTGCGGTTGCAGCCGCGCCCCGAGCCCCTGTGGGCGGGGCTGGACTACGAGCGCTTCCGCGCGGTGGTGCACGGCGGCTTCCAGTCGCGCCGCAAGACGCTGATGAACTCGCTGATCAACGCCACGGGCCTCACCAACGACGTCGACGCCATCCGCGCCGCGGTGCAGGAGGCGGGCCTGGACGGAGGCGTGCGCCCGGACAACATCCCCGTCGCCGGCTGGATCGCGCTCACCCGCTCCCTGCCGTAGCCCGACCGCCCCCCGCCTCGCCCCGCCCCCCGCGTCGCCGACGCAGCTAAGATCGGCCCCGCCGTGCGCATCGCCCTCCTCGCCAAGCCAGACAGCCAAACCGCCGCCGCCGCGGCCCTCGATCTGCACGCCTGGTTGACGCAGCGCGGGCACACGGTGCTGGTCGACGACGGCGCAGCGGCCCTCAACGGCCTGCCCGCCGGCTACTCCCGCGCCGTGTTCGACGAGCAGGTGGACCTGGCCGTGGTCCTGGGCGGCGACGGCACGCAGCTCCTGGCCGCGCGCATCTTCTCCCCATCGAAGGTCCCCCTGTTCGGCGTGAACCTGGGGCGCCTGGGCTTCCTGACCGACGTCGACCCCGACCAGATGCTCCCCGTCCTGGAGGAGGTGCTCGCCGGCCGCTTCACGGTGCAGGAGCGCATGATGATCCGGGGGACGGTGCTCCGGGACGGCGAGTCGGTGTACCGCTCGCACGCCTTCAACGACATCGTGGTCGGCAAGGGCGAGCTCGCGCAGGTCATCCGCATCGAGACCCGGGTGAACGGGCAGTTCGTCAGCCGCTACGTCGCCGACGGCCTCATCGTCTCCACCCCCACGGGCTCCACGGCGTACGGCCTGGCGGTGGGCGGGCCCATCATCGAACCCTCCACCGACGTGCTCCTGGTGGCGCCGATCAGCCCGCACATGCTCACCAACCGGCCCCTGGTCCTGTCCGGCGGATCGACCGTGGAGTGCCTGATCCTGGAGGCGCGTGGCACCAGCTACCTGACCATCGATGGGCAGGAGGGCTTCCCCCTGGTGGCCGGCGACATCGTGCGTATGGAGCGCAGCGAGCACGTCGCCCGGCTGGTGCGCTCGGCGTCCAGCGACTTCTTCGAGATCCTGCGCCGCAAGATGGGCTGGGGATCGGCCTGAGCCCATGCTGCGAGAGCTCCGCATCCGCGATCTGGCCATCATCGAGGACGTCTCCGTGGAGTTCGGTCCCGGCCTGAACGTGCTTTCCGGTGAGACCGGCGCGGGCAAGTCGATCATCCTGGGTGCCCTGGGCCTGGTGCTGGGCGGGCGCGGATCGGCCGAGCTCGTGCGGGCCGGCTGCGACTCCGCGGAGGTCCAGGCCCTCTTCGATCGCACCCCCCTGGTCGAAGCGCGCCTGGCCGAATTGGACCTGAGCCTCAGCGACGACGACGACGGCCTGCTCCTGCGTCGCATCGTCACCCGCGGAGGCCGCTCCCGGGCCTACGTGGGCGGAGGCGCCGCGCCGGTGTCCGCGTTGCGCGATCTGGCCTCCCTGCTGGTGGACTACGCGTCCCAGCACGAGCACCAGGTCCTGCTGGACGAGGGCAGCCACCTGGGCATCCTCGACCGGTTCGGCGAGCTGGACGAGGCCGCTGGGACGGCGCGGGAGGCGGTGCGGGCGCTGCGGGACATCCTCAGCGAGCGCGACCGCCTGGCCGCCCTGGAGCGGGAGCAGCGGGCCCGGGAGGACTACCTGGGCTTCCAGCTCGCGGAGCTCCAGTCGGCGAAGCTGCAGCCCGGGGAGATGGAGGAGCTGCAGTCCGAACGCCAGCGGCTGCGCCACGCCGAGGACCTGGCCAAGACCGCGGGCAAGGCCGCCGACGCCCTGGGAGGGCAGGGGGGCGCCGTCGATCGGCTGCTCTTCGTCACGCAGCGCCTGGGCGAGCTCCTGGACATCGACGAGAGCCTTGCGG
>CALCXL010000870.1 GCA_937907595.1 uncultured Pseudomonadota bacterium | reverse complement strand
ACGACGACACGGTTGCCGACGACGACGACACGGTTGCCGACGACGACGACACGGTCTCCGACGACGACGACGCCACCAGCACCGCGCCGCCTTGCCCGGCCTCGTCCACGCCGGTCTTCGAGGTCGAGCCCAACGACGAGCAGGGCGACGCGCAGGTCGTCGCGATCAGCCCGCTGGCGCCCTTCTGCCTGCAGGGAACGATCACCTGCGGCGTGGAGGGCTACGACGATCTGGACTGGTTCACGGCCAACAACCCCGTCGCCTTTCCTTTCCCGGTCACCGTCACCCTGGACTGGACCATGACGGCGGACCTGGACTTCTACCTCTGGGACGCCTCGGGCACCGCGCTGATCGACTACGAGGTCGGCACCAGCGGCCCCGAGGTCGGCGAGGTCACCCTGGACGCCGGCGACTTCTTCCTGCAGGTCGCCTGCTACGAGGGTGCTGGCGGCGCCTACACCCTCAGCGGCTCCCTCGTCCCCTGATCACGCCCCCGCGCGCCCTCGCCGCCGCGCCGACCGCTTCCGCCCCCTCCTTCCGATCCATCCATTCCGCCGGACTCGGCGCCTCCAGGGGTAGAATCGCGGGTGGAGGGTGCCCGTGCGAGAGACGATCGCGAGCCAGCAGTGGCTGCTGCCAGCGGTTCTGCTGCTGGGCTGCGCCGCTCCGTCGCCGGACGAGGTCCCCGCGGTCCTCGAGCCCCGCGCGCTCGCCCTCGAATCCCAGGCCGCGGCCCGGGGCCTGCTGCTCGACCTCCCGCCCCGGCCCGCGGTGATCGGCAGCTTCGGCGGCTCGGTGGTGGCCGAGGACCTGGACGGCGACGGCGACATCGACATCAGCGTCGTGGATCTCTGGGAGGGCGTCACCGTCTTCGCCAACGACGGCTTTGGGGTGTTCGACGCGCTGGTCGTGCACCCCACCCGGGGCACGCACACCCGGCTGAGCACCATCTCCCACAGCGCCATCCAGGTGCGGGGCGACCGCCTGCCCGACCTGGTGATGACCGGCTGGAACCGCGTGCTGGTGATGGAGAATCTGGGCGACCTCCGCTTCGGCCCCCTGCAGGTCCTGGCCGCTCCCCTGACCCCGCACCCCCAGAGCGTCTTCTCCACCGTGGCCGCGGGCGATCCCGACGGCGACGGGGACCTGGACCTCTTCCTGCCCGGCATGACCGGCATGGCCGGCCTGGAGTCCGCCACCCACGACCACCCCGGCGCCTGGGACGTGCTGCTCTTCAACGACGAGGGCACCTTCTCCGCCCCTCTGCAGATCGGCGACCCCGAGCAGCCCAGCCAGTCCTTCGCGGCCTTGTGGTCCGATCGTGACCTCGACGGCGACCTGGACCTGCTGGCCTCGTCGGTCAGCGACGGCTACCGGGCGCAGCCCACCACCTGGTGGATGAACGAGGGCCTCGACGGCGATCGCCCCCGCTTCATCCCCCAGGAGATGGACATGGCCGGCTTCGCCTCCCCCATGGGCATCGCCCGCGCCGACCTGGACGGCGACGGCTCCCCCGACTACTGCCTGGCCGACATGGGCCCCGTGCCCTGCTTCTCCCACAGCGGGGGCGACTGGCTCGAGCTGGGCGTCGGCCGCGGCCTGCGCCCCAGCGACGTCGAGCACACCATCGGCTGGTCCCTGGACCTGGAGGATCTGGACAACGACGGAGCCCTGGACGCCGTGATGTCGGCGGGCCACAGCGCGGCCTCCTACCACGCCACCGAGCAGGGCCTGACCGACCACCCCGACTACATCCTGGAGCACCCCGACGTGCTCTGGCGCGGCGCCCTGGAGGACGGGCTGCGCTTCACCGACGTCACTGCGGCGTTCGGCTTCGGCGACCTGGCGGACCACTACGGCGCGGCGGTGGCCGACTTCGACGGGGACGGCGCCCTGGACATCGTGCAGGTGGGCAACGAGGACCCGGCGGCCCTCTGGATGAACGGCGACCCCCAGCGCCCCTGGCTGGAGGTGGAGCTGGAGGGCCCCGACGGCAACCCCCAGGGGCTGGGCGCGCTGGTCTCCATCCTGAGCGACCGCGGGGCGCAGGAGCGGGAGATCTCCGGCCTGCGCGGCTACGGTCAGGGCCCCAGCCGGGCCCACTTCGGCCTGGGCGAGGACGAGGTCGTCCACCGCGTCGAGGTCCTCTGGCCCGGCGGCGCCCTCAGCGTGCTGGAGGACGTCACCGCGCGACAGGTCGTCACCATCAGCGTCCCCTGACGTACCCTGGGCGGTCATGCGCCTGACCCTGCTCCTCCTCCTGCTCCCCTCCTTCGCCCAGGCCCAGATCAGCGTCGGGCCCGACGCCGGCGGCTACGTCGTCTACGAGACCGCCTTCGGCATGTAGACCGTCACCAACGCCAACGCCGACCTCATCGGCGAGGGCACCCTGGTCCTGCCCTGGTCCTTCGACTGGTACGGCGACGTCCTCGACACGATCGTGGTGGACGAAGACGGCGCCCTGGGCCTGACCGCGGCGTTCCCCATCGGCGGAGCCAACGCCTGCGGGCCCGGGGCCGTCGCCCAGATTGCACCCCTATGGGACGACCTGAGCGGTCTCGTCCAGGCCCGCATCATGACCTCGCCCGACCGCGTCGCCATCGAGTGGGACAACGTCGAGCACGACGACGTCGGCGGCACCGCCAAGTTCCAGGTCCACCTCTTCGCCGACGGCTCGGTGGAGTTCCACTACGACGACGTCGACTTCGGCGACCCCGCGTCGGACTTCGGCGCGTCGGCCACGGTGCGTATCCAGGACCTGTTGGGCACGGTCGAGCTGCCGGTGTCCTGCGATTCGGCGGTGCTGTCCGACGAACTGGCCCTGCGCTTCGAGCCCTGCCTGGACGACGACCTGGACGGGAGCTGCCGCGGCCTGGACTGCGACGACGCCGACCCCGCCAATGCCCCGGGCGGCGCCGAGGTCTGCGACGGACAGGACAACGACTGCGACGGCGCGATCCCCGGCGACGAGGTGGACGGCGACGGCGACGGCGTCCTGGCCTGCGCGGAGTGCGACGACGGGGACGCGGCCAACTACCCCGGGAACGCCGAGGCCTGCGACGGCCAGGACAACGACTGCGACGGTGCCACGGCGGCCGCGGGCGGGGAGGACGACGGGGACGCCGACGGCTCCTGGTCCTGCGCGGACTGCGACGACGCCGACCCCCTGCGGAGCCCGGACCTGGCCGAGGCCTGCGACACGATCGACAACGACTGCGACGACGCGGTGCCGCCGGACGAGGTGGACGACGACGCCGACGGCTACCTGGCCTGCGCGGAGTGCGACGACGCCAACCCCGACGTCAGCCCCGAGGGCACGGAGACCTGCAACGGCCTGGACGACGACTGCGACGGGCTGATCGAGGGCTCGGTCGAGCTGGGCGCGGTGGACCTGTTCGGCAACACGACCATGTTCCGCAACCTCTACGGCTACCGCTTCGAGGTGGACGAGCCCGTGGTGTTCGAGGGGCTCACAAGCCAGCTGATCCTGGACGAGGGCGCCAGCCTGCACTGGGTGCTCTACTCCTCGCCGGCCGTGATCGGACCTTGGAACAAGCAGGTGGAGGAGGTGGTCACCTACCCCGACGGCGTCGACGTCACGCAGTGGCTGGAGTCTCCGGAGATGCCGCACGCGCTGGTGCCGGGCACGCTGTACTTCGCCGGGGTCTGGACCGACGACCCCAAGGCCTACATCCGCTTCACCCTGGACAACGACCCCGAGTTCCCTGTGGAGCTGGGCTTCGGCCGGCTGCGCGTGGGCAGCGGCATCACGAACGTCGACGCCCCCGAGCAGATCATGGAGTTGGGGCCCCGCCTGGACGGCTACGCCCTGCGCTTGCTCTTCGGCACGGAGTCCGACTGGGACGGCGACGGCTTCCTGGGCTGCGAAGAGTGCGACGACCTGGAGGCGGCGCGGGCCCCTGACCTGGAGGAGGTCTGCGACGGGCTGGACAACGACTGCTCGGGCGCCGCGGACCTGGACCCCGACGGGGAGGTGGACGCCGACGCCGACGGCTCCCGGAGCTGCGAGGACTGCGACGACCACGACGCCATCAACTCGCCGGAGTTCGAGGAGGTCTGCGACGGCCTGGAGAACGACTGCGACCCGGACACCAACGAGCTGCTTGACGGGGACGGGGACGGCACCAGCGTCTGCGCGGGGGACTGCGACGACGCGGACCCGGCGGTGGGCCCGGGGTTGACGGAGATCTGCAACGACGTCGACGACGACTGCGATCCCGCCACGTCCCAGGACGAGGACAACGACGGCGACGGGGTCTCGGCCTGCGGCGGCGACTGCGACGACACCGACCAGGACTTCGGCCCCAGCGCCGACGAGATCTGCGACGCCCGGGACAACGACTGCGACGGCGCCCTGCCCGCCGACGAGGCGGACCTGGACGGCGACACGTTCATGCCCTGCGCCGGCGACTGCGACGACACCACGGCGGACGCCCACCCTGAGCACGGCGAGGCCGGCGCGGTGCTCTGCGGCGACGGCATCGACAACGACTGCGACGGCGCGTTGGACGAGGCCGACGGCCCCTGCGCGCCGGAGATCGAGGCTCCGCCCGACGAGTACGGCGGCTGCAACTGCCGGACCGGGGGAGGCGAGGGGGGCTGGCTGCTGCTGCTGTTGCCGCTGTTGCTCTCTCGTCGGCGGGTTTGGGTTGATCGCCTGCGGACCATGGGATAGTTCGGGACCATGCGCAGCATCGCCCTCATTCTGGCCTCCCTCTCCCTGGTCGCGCTCTCCGCGCCCGAGTCGCCCACGCTGACGGAGAAGGAGGAGGCCACCCTGGTCGCCGGCAAGGTGGTGGTGCAGCAGGACCTGCCGCCGGCCCGGGAGAAGGGCGTGCGGGCCCGCGCCGTCGCGGAGGTGGACGCCGCCCCGGACAAGGTGTGGGAGGCCCTGTTGGACTTCCAGGCGCGGGTGCCGGAGAACAAGTCGCTGCAGACCGTGGAGATCTACGAGGACGGCTGGACCGGCGACATCCTGCGGCGCAAGGCGCGCTGGGACCTGCAGGTCTTCGGCACGGAGATCATCTTCCACAACGACTACGTGCTCGACCGCAGCCAGTCCTACCTGGAGTGGAACCTGGACCCGGACAAGGAGAACGACCTGGTCTTCTCCTGGGGCAGCTACCAGGTGCTCCCTTCGCCCATCCACCCCGGCAAGAGCCGGCTGGTCTACGTCAGCGAGTCCGACAGCGGCCGCACCCTGCCCAAGTGGCTCAAGAAGGAAGTGGCCGAGGGGTCGATGGAGAAGCTGATCGCCGGCATCCGGGACCGCGCCCAGAAGTAGCGATCAGTCGCACTGCGCGCCGCAGGGCCGAGCGTAGGTGTCCGCGCACTGGCTGGTCCAGTTGGTGAGGCAGCCGAAGTCCGTCGTCGTCACGCAGGCGTAGGCCGGGCCGTCCTCGCAGCCCACCAGGCCGGTCTCCCCGCCGGGGCAGCAGGGGTCGTCGAAGAAGGAGTCGTCGTCGTCGGGCGGCGTGACGTCGTCGTCGTCGACGAAGTCGTCGTCGTCGGGGCCCGGTCCCGTGTCGTCGTCGTCCACGGTGTCGTCGTCGTCGGGGGCGGTGTCGTCGTCGTCGGGGGCGGTGTCGTC
>CALCXL010000869.1 GCA_937907595.1 uncultured Pseudomonadota bacterium | reverse complement strand
TTCCAGCCGCGCACGGTCTCCGATCACCGGCGCGACGCACGCAAGGTCATCAACCTGAGCGGCGGCCTGGTGGACTGGTGGGCCGACTTCACGCCCGAGCTTCTGTGGCAGTTCGCTCAGAAGTCCACCCGCGACTTCATCGCAAAGCAGCGCATCCGCTTCTTCGAGTAGCCGACCGGTCAGAGGCGCGCGGCGCCGGTTCGGATCGCGGTGCGCGAGCTTTCTGTCAGCGCCTCGTAGCCCCCGTCGACCAACACCTGCAGATCGTCGCGGTCCCAGCCCTCGTCCTGCAGCTCGGCCTTCTTGTTCTTGAAGGTGCCCGTGACCTCCAGGGAGTCGACCTGGCGCAGGAAGACGGGCACGGCGGGGCCGGGCAGGATCGCGCGCAGCCGGGCGGCCAGATCCTGAGGGAGCGGCCCGGTCGACACGATCGCGGCCATGCCCGCCCGACCGGGCATCCCGGGGACCTCCACCCCGTAGACGGCGCAGGCCTGGATCCCGGGCTGGGCGAGCAGGGCGGCCTCCACCTGGGTGGTGCTGACGTTCTCCGACTTCCAGCGAAAGGTGTCGCCCACGCGGTCCACGAAGGCGGCGTGCCACCAGCCCAGGTCAGCCAGCAGATCGCCGGAGTCGAACCAGCAGTCCCCGGGCTCGAACAGGTCGCGCAGCAGCTTCTTCTCGCTGGCGGAGGGATCGGTGTAGCCGTCGAACCGGTAGCGCCCGCTCACCCGCCCCACCAGCAGGCCGGGCTCCCCCCGCTTCGCCCGTTGGGGGCGTCCGTCGGCGTCCCGGGACCAGGTCCCCGCCTCCCGATCCCAGGCCAGCAGGCGGTACCGGGCGGGGCAGAACCCGACGCTGCCGGGCACCCCCAGCAGGTTGAGGAAGAGGATGTTCCCCTCGCTGGCGCCGTAGGTCTCCAGGATGCGCGGCACCCCGAAGCGCTCCTGGAACGCCGTCCACAGGCCCGGGCGCATGCCGACGCCGAAGGCCGCGCGCGCGCGGTGCAGGCGGTCGGCGGGGTGTGGGGGCTGGGCCAGGAGGAAGGCCGGGAGCTCGCCGATGTAGGGCAGGACCGTGGCACCCACCTCGCGCACGTCGTCCCAATAGCGGCGGGCGGAGAAGCTGGGCGCCATGGCCAGCGCGGCGCCGGTGGCCACGCAGCCCCCCCAGGCTGCAGTCAGGGCCAGGTTGTGGAAGAAGGGCAGGGGGCAGTAGACGACGTCGTCGGGGCGCAGGCCCACCAGGACGCGGCCGTAGACGCTGGCCGCCTTGAGCCAGCGGCCGTGGCTCATCACCGAGGCCTTGGGCAGGCCTGTGGTGCCCGAGGTGAAGACGTGCAGGGCCGGATCCTGGCGCCGGGGGCGGTGGATCGTCCGCAGGGGGGCGGTGGGCAGGACGTCGCGAAGATCGGTCCAGCCGGGCGGCGCGGACTCCGATCCCCGGCACAGCGCCAGGCCGGTCGCGCCCATGGACGCCGCGCGATCCGGGTCCGCGATCAGGTGCTGCGCGCCCGAGGTCGCCAGGGCCTGGGCGCGGGCGGGGGCGGGCAGGTCGGGGTTGAGCAACGCGCAGACCGCGCCCAGCTGCCCCGCGGCGGTCACCACCAGGAGCAGCTCGGGGCGGTTGCCGCAGGCCAAAGCCAGCACGTCCCCCTCCCGAACCCCCATCGCAGCCAGCGCCGCGGCCACCCGGCCGGCCTGACGCTGGAAGCGCCGCCAGGTCCATCGTTCGCCGTCGAAGATCAGGGCCGTGGAGCGCGGCCAGCGTTGGGCGGCCCGCGCCACGGCCTGGGCGATGCCGTCCCGCCGATCGCCGTCGGCCCGCAGGATCCCCGGGAGCGCAGCCGCCCGCTGGGGGGCGCCGGGCAGGCTCTGGATCGCGCCGGAGAGCAGGGGGCGCAGGGCGAGCCGCTCGCTCACGATCGACGCACCGGTTGGGGAGGGGAGGGCACGGTCGCTCCAGGGTCGAAGAGGGGCCCGACCCTGTCAATGCTGGGGTGTCGGGGCCCTGGACGGCCCTTGTGTCCCGCCGCGCGGCGGGGAGGATGGGCCCTCGGCGGCGGTCGATCCGGTCGCCCCAAAAGCGTAACTACTTTTGGAGTTACTAAATGCGGAACCCTGGTATGGTCGGCGCCATGTGCCGGTTCTTGCCCGTCGTCGCGCTCCTCGTCCTGGCCCTCGGCGGCTGCGAGGAGGACTACGCCCAGCTCTACGCCACCCAGCCCATCGCCCCCAGCCTCACCGAGGACATGGTGCGCGATCTGGACACCCTGGGGCCGACGCGCATCGATCAGGGCGTCAACTTCTCGGTCTACTCGGCGCACGCCAGCCGGCTGGAGCTGCTGCTCTTCGACGACCCCGAGTCCGAGCGGCCGGCCCAGCAGTTCGAGATGGTGCAGGTGGGCGACGTGTGGAACCTGCACGTCGAGGGCGTGGGCCTCGGCCAGCACTACGGCTACGTCGCCTGGGGACCCAACTGGCCCTACGAGGAGGCCTGGTTCCCCGGCTCCATCGACGGCTTCCGCTTCGACGTCGACGCCGACGGCCACCGCTTCAACCCGAACAAGCTGCTGACGGACCCCTACTGCCGCGCGCTGCACCGGGACCACGACTGGAGCAAGGGCTCCACCGCCACGGGTCCGGGCCGGACGGAGTCGACGTGGGCGGCGTCGGCCAAGTGCGTGGTCGTCGCCTCCGAGTACGCCTGGTCCGACGAGGAGGCCGCCTGGCAGGCGCTGCGCCAGGCCGAGGATCACCCCGGGCACAACGTCGCCGATCTGATCCTCTACGAGGTCCACCCCAAGGGGTTCACGGCCAACCCCGCCAGCGGCGTCGACCACCCCGGCACCTTCCGCGGCGTGGGGGAGAAGGCGGCCTACCTGGCGGACCTGGGCATCACCGGGGTGGAGCTCCTGCCCATCCACGAGAAGCCCCTGGACGGCGGCTACTGGGGCTACAACAACATCAACTTCTTCGCCCCGGAGCTGAGCTACGCGTCCGACCGCGACCCCCGCGCCGTCGTGGACGAGTTCAAGTGGATGGTGGACCAGCTCCACCAGCAGGGCATCGAGGTGATCGTCGACGTGGTCTACAACCACACCGGCGAGGGCGGGCTCTGGCGTGAGCGCATCTACCAGGACGACGCCAGCCTGGACGCCTCCACCGATCTGGCCTTCTACAACTTCGATCCGAAGGAGACGGCGGGCATCTACAACCTGCGCGGGCTGGACAACTCCAGCTACTACGCGCTGACGCCGGACAACCAGGAGTACTGGAACAACACCGGCGTGGGGAACCAGACCCGCCCGAACCACGAGCCCATGCGCCGCATGACCATGGACTCGCTGCGGTTCATGGTCGAAGAGCTGCACGTCGACGGCTTCCGCTTCGACCTGGGGCCGATCCTGGGCGAGATCGACGGCGACTACAACAACTGGGACGACCCGGCGAACACGGTGCTGCAGGACATCGCCGACGACCCGGTGCTGCTGGCCAACCACACGCGCATCATCTCCGAGCCCTGGTCCGCGGGCGGCTTCTACAACCCGATCCTGGGCCAGTTCCCCGCCTCCTCGGTGGCCACGAACACCGGCTGGGGGGAGTGGAACGCGCGCTTCCGGGACTGGTGGCGTTCCTTCATGAACGACGACGGCTGGCGGCTGAACACCATGGAGGCGGAGGCCGACGGCGGCTTCACCCTGACCGGCTCCCACGGCCTGTACGGGCACAACGGCCGGGGTCCCTGGGCCAGCGTCAACTTCATCACCGTGCACGACGGCTTCACGATGTACGACCTGGTGTCCTACGAGGAGAAGCAGAACGGCTGCGGCCCCCTCAACCCCGTCTGCTGCGACGACCCCAACAGCCCCTGGTGCGACCAGGCGAGCGGGGAGAGCCACAACCGCAGCCGCGACTGGAGCGGCGGCCCGGCCGGCGAGGCCATGAAGCGCCAGCTCATGCGCAACTTCTTCACCGCGATGATGATCAGCCACGGCACCCCGCTGATCCTGGGCGGCGACGAGTGGATGCGAACCCAGCACGGCAACAACAACGCGTACTCCACGGGCGCGGACAACGAGTTCAACTGGCACCAGTGGGGCATCTGGCAGCAGAACGAGGATCGGGTCCGCATGCACGACTTCGTGCGGCAGATCACGCGCTTCCGTCGGGACCACGCCTACGCCTTCCACCGGGAGACCTACGAGGGCGGCGCCCCGTTCTCCTGGAAGTCGGCCAACAACGACGACGCCGTGGACTGGGGCAGCCGCCACCTGATGATCCACTACTGGGACGCCTCCTTCGGCCCCCAACTCGCGATCCTGATCAACAACGAGCTCGGGGACGTCACCTTCCAGCTGCCCGCGGGCTCCTGGGCGCGCGTGGTGGACACGCAGCAGTGGTGGGACTTCGACGACCCGGACAACCCCGCGGACTGGTTCGACCAGACCGGCGAGCTCCGCACCGTCTCCCACAACATCTCGACGGCGTCGCCGCAGCCGGTGGACGGCGCCAGCTTCACGGTGCCGGCGCGCAGCATCGTCATCCTGGAGCAGCTGTGAGGGGGAGCCTTCTGCTCGCCCTCGCGCTGCTGATGGCAGTGCCGGCGGTCGCCCAGGCCGAGGCCCCCCAGCAGCGCGTGGGCGTGGCCGGCTACTTCCGCATCATGGCCCGCCCCGACTTCCAGGGCGGCTTCGGCAAGCTGGGCTACTGGAACCTCTACGGGCGGCTGCTCAACGAGGGCCCCTGGGCCGGCCTGGAGGTCCAGGTCAAGATGCTGGAGGCCGCGCCAGGCACCTCGGACCCCTGGGCGTCGGTGCACCTGCGCGTGGAGGGCGGCGCGGCGCGGGGGGCGGAGGCCACCAACGGATCCCTGGCGGAGTTCGTGCTGGCCCAGGCCTTCGTGCAGGCGGGCAACGTGGGCCTGCGCGACGTCACCTGGACCATGGGCACGCTGTGGACCTGGCTGGGCGACCTGGGGCTGTACGACGTGCGGCCCGGCACCCTCTTCTTCAACACCCTGGGCGTGTCCGGCCGACTGAACAAGGGGCCCCTGGAGGTGATGATCGGCGTCGGCGACCAGGGGTTCATGACCCGGGGGGCTGACTACGCCCCGATCCTGACCGGCGGCGGCTACGCCCGGGTGACGGCGGGCAAGCACCTGCAGGTCGCGCTGGGCGGGCAGTTCTCCTACGAGCCGATGGTGGAGGGCAACCGCTTTGCCCCGCACGACACCCCCGGCATCGACTACGAGGACTGGCTGCGGCAGGAGGTGCTCTTCCGCTACGACCAGGAGCACCCCGGGGAGCTCAGCGAGTTCCCGAAGCCCCAGCCCCGGGACAGCATGAGCTACGCGGCGGTGGGCCACGTCGGCTTCGGCGGCTTCGGCCCCCTGGTGTGGAGCAGCTTCTACGCCCGGTACGAGCAGCTCCACCCGGACAACTTCACGACGGAGACCTTCGGCGCGGACGAGCACACGCTCTACGTCGCCTCCCTCACGGACCAGCGCACCGTGCTCACCCTGGGCAACGAGGCCCAGTTCCAGGTGGTGCCCGAGTACTTCGACGTGGTCTGGGGCGTGCTCTACGGCGAGCACTGGGACGCGGACAACGCCC
>CALCXL010000868.1 GCA_937907595.1 uncultured Pseudomonadota bacterium | reverse complement strand
GGGGAGGGGGTGGAGGAAGTAGCCCAGGGCCTTGCCCAGGTCGGCGCGGCCCCCGCTGCTCACCCCCGCGATCTGCTGGAAGTCGTCGGCCAGGAAGGTCCCCTGCAGGTCCGGCCAGTGCACGGCGACGGCCAGACAGGCCAGGCCCGCCGCCAGGGGCCAGGGGGAGGGGAGGGGGTCGCTGGGATCGGCCACCGGAGGACCGTAGCCCACCTCGTCGCGCCGGGTCTCTTGCGGTGCGGGGCTTCGGTGCCACACTGCGGCCATGCGCATCCTCCTGACCGGGGCCACGGGCCTCATCGGCAGCCGCCTGGTCCAACGCCTGGCGGGCCTCGGGCACACCGTCACCGCCCTCTCCCGAAGCCCCGATCGGGCCCGCGCTGCCCTGCCCGACCTCGACGACGCCTGGCTCTGGCGTCCCGGCGAGGCCACGCCGCCCCTTCAGTCCCTGGCCTGCGACGCCGTCGTGCACCTGGCCGGGGAGTCGGTGGCGGGGCGCTGGAGCGCGGCCAAGAAGCAGCGGATCCTGGAGAGCCGCCGCGAGGGCACCCGGGAGCTTGTGCAGGCCATCGCCGACGCGCCCGATCGCCCAGCCGCCCTGATCTCCGCGAGCGCGGTCGGCTACTACGGCGAGCGGGGCGACGCGGAGTTGCAGGAGTCGGACCCGCCGGGCGAGGGCTTCCTGCCGGAGGTCTGCGTGGCCTGGGAGCGCGCGGCGCAGGGCGCGGAGGCGCTGGGGCTGCGGGTGCTGCGGCTGCGCATGGGCCTGGTCCTGGACCCCGACGGCGGCCTCCTGGGCGAGAGCCTCCCCCTCGCGCGCGCGGGCCTGGGCGGGCCCTTGGGATCGGGGCGGCAGTGGTGGCCGTGGGTGCATCGGGACGACGTGATCGCCGCGATGGTGGCCGGCGTCACGGGCACGGCGGCGGGCGTGTGGAACGTCACCGCGCCCCAGCCGGTGCGTCAGGGGGACTTTGCCCGCACGCTGGGCCGGGTCCTGGGGCGACCGGCGGTCCTGCCCGCGCCGGCCTTTGCGCTGCGGCTGGTGCTGGGGGGCTTCGCCGACGAGCCCCTGCTGTCCCGCCGGGCCCTGCCGGTGGCGTCCCAGGCAGACGGCGTGCGGTTCGCCTGGCCCGAGCTGGAGCCCGCCCTGCGGGATCTGCTCGATCGCTGAGCGGCTGGGGGTCTCTCGCGCCCGATGAGCGAGGCGTCGGTCGAGTAGACTCGCGGTCCGTGCGCTGGTTCTTTCCCCTCTCTGTCGCCCTGGTCGTGCTCCTGGCTTCGGCGTGGGCGCTGGAGCGCCCGGTCAAGGAGCAGATCGACGTCGAAGCCGACGCCCTCATGGCGGTGGCCCAGGACGTCGGGCAGCAGATCGACGGCGCCGCCCACGACCGCATCCAGGCCGCGGACAGCGCCGACTTCCTCACGATCCGCACCCAGCTGCGCGTTGCCCACAGCCGCGGGCGGCTGCTGTCTCCCATGTACACGCTGCGCCGGATCGAGGGCGGCACCGAGTTCGTGGTGATGACCAACCCCTCGCCCTTCGTCGGCCACCGCTACGAGTACCTGGAGCCCATGAAGAAGGTGTTCGAGCGGGGGCTGCCCAACCGCTCGGAGCTCTACGGCGACGACCACGGGCGATGGATCTCCGGCTACGGCGCGATCCGCGACGGCGACCGGGTGGTGGGGCTGGTGGAGGCGGACCGCCCGTCGGAGGACCTGTACGAGGCCCTGTGGCGGGCGCGGCTCCTGGCCATGCTCGGCGCGGTCGGCGCCTTCCTGCTCGCCGCGCTCGCCCGCACGCTGTGGGAGGCCCAGGCTGGCCCCATGAAGACCCTGCAGCGCCTGGTGCAGGGCAGCCTCACCCTGCGGCTGGGGCTGGCGGGCGCGATCCCGGTGCTGCTCGCGGTGGGCGTCGTCTCCGGGCTGCAGGTCCGCCAGGCCCATCGGACCACCATCGAGTCCACGCGGGAGAGCCTGCGCAGCATCGTGAACCTGGCCGCGCCGCGCGTGGACCGGGAGGCCCACGCCGACCTCGTGCGATCCGGGCGGGCGGAGTCGGCGGCCTTCGCCCTCCTGCAGAAGGAGCTGCGGTCGATCCAGGAGCAAGCCGGGCTGACCACGGACATGTACACGCTCCGGCGGGACGGCGAGCAGACGCGCTTCGTCGCCATGACCAACGAGGTCCCCTACGTCGGCGACCCCTACGAGCTCCGCGAGGGGGTCCGCATGACCTTCGAGGGGGGCGGCGGCGGGGTGGAGGGACCCTACGGCGACGACCACGGCATGTGGATCTCCGCCTGGGCGCCCGTCTACGGCCTGGACGGCAGCGTGGCGGCCGTGTTGCAGGCGGACGCGAACGTGACGGCGATGATGACGTCGGCCACCAACCGGGGCCTGCGGGACGCGGTCTTCGCGCTGCTGGCGATGCTGGTGGCCTTCGGGGTGGGCGCGGGGATCTCCGCGTCCCTGGCCCGGCCCATCCTGCGCATCGCCGGCGCCACGGAGAGCATCCAGGGCGGCAACTTCGACGTCGACGTGCCCACCGATCGCATGGACGAGGTCGGCAACCTGGCCCGATCGGTCAAGCGCATGGCCACGTCGTTGCAGGAGAAGGAGCGCCTGCGGGACATGTTCGGCAAGTACATGGCGCGGGAGGTCGTGCGCGATCTGCTGGGCCGGGACGAGCTGGCCCTGGACGGTGAGCTGCGCGAGGTCACCGTCCTCATCACGGACATCCGCGGCTTCACCGCGCTGACGGAGGAGTTGGGGGCCACAGAGGTGGTGGCCCTGCTCAACCAGTACTTCGGGATCCTCGTCGACGTGGTCCTGGAGGAGGGCGGCGTCATCGACAAGTTCATGGGCGACGCGCTGCTCGCCTGGTTCGGGGCGCCGGTGCCCCAGGCCGACCACCGGGAGCGCGCGGTGCGCACGGCGGTCAAGGTGATGGAGCGCTGCGCCGTTTGGAACGCGGAGCGCGAGGCCGCCGGGCTGCAGGCGGTGGCGACGGGCATCGGCCTGGCCGCCGGCGACGTGATCGTCGGCAACATCGGCAGCGAGCACCGCCTGGAGTACACCGCCATCGGCGACGCCGTGAACCTGAGCAGCCGGCTCTGCGGCCAGGCGGGCCCGGGGGAGATCCTGGCCACCGGCGACGTGGCCGCCTCCAACGCGCGCTTCGTCGACGGCGGGACCATCGAGGTCAAGGGGGTCAAGCACCCCGTCGCCGTGCGCCGGCTGGTGCTGCCCGTGGTCGCCGCCTCCTGATCGCCGCCGCTCCGCCGATCGCCGCCGTTCTCCGCCCCCCCTACTGCGTGAGCTTGCGCACCGGCTTGCCGTTCTGCACGAAGGCCATGGCCCGGCGGGCGGCGCCCACGCGGCGGTCCTCGATCACCGCTGAGGCCAGGAAGCGCGCGGCCGCGACGACGGGCAGCCAGCGATCGGGGTGCTCGCCCAGGGCGTCGTGCTCGCGCAGGGCCGCGGCGGCGGTCTTGAGGCCGTGGGCGGCGAACACGGGCCGCACGAAGCGATCGCCCAGGCCCGGATCCAAGAGGGCCCGCCGCTCCTCGGGGCTCCAGGCGGCGGCGCGGGCCCGGGCCATGGCCTCGTCGGGTCGGCGTCCGCTGAGGGCGTCGCGCAGGGCCTGGGCGGGTCCCACCGTGCGGCCCACCCGCGGCCGGTCCTCCGGGGCGCAGTCCATGCCGCGGCCGCTGTGCACAAACGCGACGGCCTGCAGCAGGAAGCGGAGCGCGTCGGGGTCCGTCCAGGCGTCGACGGCCTCGCGCACCGCGCTGGCGAAGGTGAAGCGGTGGGTGGCCCACAGCCAGGACTCGGCGACGTCGTCGTCGAACTCCACCCGCAGATCGAAGCGCAGCAGCCTCGACGCCGCCGCCAGCACCAGGGCCCGGGCCACGCGGGGGGCTGAGACGCCCGCCTCCAGGGCCGCCCAGAGGGCGTCGCAGGCCTCCGTCGCGGTCCCGTCGAGCACCGCGTGGCGGAAGGGCCCGTCGTCGAAGGGGGCGTCGGCGTCGGTCAAGCCAGCCAGGCGGGGGAGGTCGTCGACGCGGGCTTCCAGGCTGCGCATGTAGCGGCGCATGTAGGGGAGGGTGTCCTCCCGGGTCGCCTGGGCCAGGTGCACGGCGAAGGCGCCCCAGAGGTCCGCGCGCCCCTCGTCGTCCAGGGCGTGGGACAGGGGCCGCATGCGCACCAGGAAGATCAGGGAGTGGCCGAAGTCGGTGAAGTGCCGCGACGTCGCCGTCAGCAGCCAGTCCTCCAGGTCCGGGTGCTCCTTGCGGGCGAGCCCGCGCACCACGGCTTCGGCCAGGTCGACGTTCTCCTGCTCGACGATGCGGAGCAGCGCGGCGCGGTCCCCCCGGGCCACGGGCTCCGAGCGGGGGCGGAGGGGCAGGCGGCGGTTGCCTTCGATGCACACCGCCAGGGCGGGGGCCAGCAGGGGGAGGGCGTCCAGGCCGGAGGGGGGCACGATCTCCGCCAGGTCGCCGCAGACGGGCAGGGTGTGCGTGGTGCCGTACTCGCCCCGGCGGGCGTCGTCCCGCGCGATCTCCACCAGCAGGCGCCGGGAGCTGAGCCCCGCGACCAACAGGCGGCCGGCGTCGCGCAGGCAGCGATCCAGGGCGCCATCGCGCAGGCCGTCGCGCAGGGAGGCCAGCAGCCGCGGCACGGCGACCTCCGGGGGCGGGCGCCGCACGTCCACCTCGACCGCGTCGCCCCGCAGCCGCACCGGCCAGGCGGGCACGCCCTCGCCGCCCAGGAGGTTGGCGCCGTCGCGCACGTCGAACTTCCAGTTGTGCCAGGCGCAGGTGAGCACGCAGTCCTTGAGCACGCCCTGGCGCAGGGGGTAGCCCTCGTGGGGGCAGCGATCGTCGACCGCGAACAGCGCCCCGCCCTCCGCGCGTCCCACCAACAGGGAGAGCCCGTCGGCCGACACCGACTTCATGCCCCCCTCCAGATCGGAGAGGAGCGCGACCTCCACCCACCGGGCGTCGGGGTCCTCGACGGCGTCCTCCCCGCGCAGGCGTCGTCGGTAGCGCACCGACGGGCTGGTGATGCCCTTGACCCCGCAGGGCTTGCGTCCGCCGTCCACGGCCATGCCAGCGGCTTCGTAGAGCCCGCGAGCGCGGGGGTTCTCCTCCAGCACCCAGAGCGTGGCCTGCTCGTAGCCCTGCCGGTGCAGGTCCTCCAGGCAGTGGTCGACGAGGGCGCGCCCCACGCCTGCGCCCCAGCGATCGGGGTCCACGTAGATCCCGTAGATCTCGCCGACCCTCTGCGGGTCGTCGTCGTCGTCCCGCGACGGCCCCCTGCTCCCCCAACCCAGGATCTCGTCGCCGTCCACGGCCACCGTGTTGTGGATGCCCGCGGCGGGGTGCTCCAGGTGCCCCCGCCGTCGCTCGGTCCAGGCGGCCAGGTCCAGACCGTCGAGCAGGGCGTCGGGGAGAACGCCGCGGTAGCCCACCCGCCAGGCGGCGACGTGGAGGCGGGCGATGGACTCGGCGTCGGCGGGGACGGCGTCTCGAAGCTGGATCGACATGGAAGGGCCCTTGCGCGTGCGGATCAGAGCCGCGAGTGTATCCTCCGACGTTCTCCGGGGAGGGAAGCGTGAGTCCCATCCAGCCCGACCTGCTTCGGGCCGACGATTTTCCGGTCACCTTCGGCCGCTACACCCTGCTCGGCTTGCTGGGTGAGGGCGGCATGGCGCGGGTGTTTCGGGCCGAACTGCAGGGGCCCAGCGGCTTCCGCAAGGCGGCCGCCGTGAAGATCATCCGGGCGTCGGTGGCCGCGCGGAGCGAGGCGCTGCGGGTCTCCCTGATCAACGAGGCGCGTTTGGGCGGCCTGCTGCACCACCCCAACATCGTCGACACCTACGACTACGGGGAGGTCGAGGATCTGCCCTACATCGCCATGGAGATGGTGCGGGGCCTGGGCCTGGACGAGCTGCTCAACGCCCTGCGGCCCCTGCCGCCGGCCCTGGCGGTGGAGATCGGCGCGCAGATCTGCGCTGGGCTGGACCACGCGCACAACCTGGAGGACGCGGCGGTCGATACGCAGCTGGTCCACCGGGATCTCAAGCCCAGCAACGTCATCGTCAGCCGCGACGGGCTGGTCAAGGTCATGGACTTCGGCATCGCCAAGGCCACCATGATCTCCGAGGGCAACACCCAGACCGGCATGACCAAGGGCACGCCGGCGTACATGTCCCCCGAGCAGGTGGGCGGCGAGGAGCTGGACCCGCGTTCGGACCTTTTCGCCATGGGCGCCATCCTCTTCGAGCTGGTCACCGGCGAGCGCCTGTTCAGCGGCGACTCGATCATGTCCGTGCTGATGGGCGTGGTGCGGGTCGAAGAGCGCATGGCCGACCCCGCGGTGATGGCGACGGTGGAGGAGCGCGCGCCGGGCATGGGGCCGATCATCCTGCGCTGCCTGAAGAAGGAGCGGGAGGACCGCTACGACGATGCGGCGGATCTGGAGCACGCGCTGCGCCTGGTGGCGCGCAACCTGCCCCCGCCGCCGTCGCTCAAGAAGGTCGTTCGCGATCTCATGCGCGCCGGCGGGGTGGCGGGCGCCGGGCCCTCGGGCAACAGCCTG
>CALCXL010000867.1 GCA_937907595.1 uncultured Pseudomonadota bacterium | reverse complement strand
ACGGCGACCCCGACTGCACGGACCCCGACGACGACGGCGACGGCGACCCCGACGCGACCGACTGCGCCGACCTCGACGACACCATCTACATCGGCGCCTTCGAGCTCTGGAACGGGCTGGACGACGACTGCTCGGGAGCCGCCGACGACGACCTGCTGCGGGGCACCGGCGTGGACGGACCGCTGACCGTCGCCGGGGTGTTCGACCTGTCGGCCTCCGGTCTGGCGCCCTCGTGGGTCGTGTCCGGAATCGACGGCGACGAGCTCACCGTGCTCGGCGACGCCGGCTCGCTGTCCGCGGGGGACGAGGTGGTCGTCCTGAACCTGCACGGCAGCGACGCCGCCCACGCCGCTGCGGGGACCTGGGAGTTCGCGACCGTGGGCTCGGCGGTGGGGTCGACCATCGACCTGCTGTTGGACGTCTCGGCCACCTTCGGGCAGGTCTCCAACGCGGACCTGACCGACCAGGCGGTGCTCGTCCAGCGGGTGCCCCACTTGACGACGCTGACCGTGCAGGCGGCGGGCGAGCTGACCACCCAGCCCTGGACCGGCGCGCTGGGCGGGGTGATCGCGCTGCGGGCGACGGGCGCGGTGGTCGTGGAGGACGGCGGCACGATCCACGCCGACGGCCTGGGCTACTGGGGCGGCGACACGTCGCCGGTGGACAACTGCGACGCCTACCAGGGCGAGTCCTACGCTGGGCAAGGGGAGGGCGAGGGCGACGGCTACTGCGCCTCGTACAACGAGGCCTGGGGGCACTGGATCAACAACTACGGCGGCGGCGGCGCCCACATCACCGGCGGCGGCGGTGAGCACGGCGGCGGCGCGCAAGCGGGCCACTCCTGGACCGGCGGCTCCGCGACGCCGCCTTACGCGGGCGCGACCTACGGCGTGGCCGAGCTCTCGCGGGTCTTCTTCGGCTCGGGCGGGGGCGGCGTGTGGAACGGCGGGACCGACACGCCCGGCGAGGACCCGGGCCCCGGCGGCGACGGTGGCGGCATCGTCTACGTCACGGGGCTGTCCATCGCCGGTCAGGGCAGCTCGGCCTTCAGCGCGGTGGGGGGCACCACGCTGCACTGGGCGCAGGGCACCTGGACCTACGGCGCCGGCGGCGGGGCCGGGGGATCGATCTTCCTGGCCGCCGACCTGGTCGACCTGGCCGCCGACGCCGTGGATGCGGGCGGAGGCTTCGGGGAGCAGACCCACGCCCGCTTCGGCGGCGACGGCGGCGTGGGGCGCGTGCGGCTCGACTGTTCGACCTGCGGCGGCTTCGCGCAGGGCAGCGTGGACGCCGACGCCTGGCTCGCCGCCGCGTCGGACCCCGACCCTGGCTTCAACGCCCCCGCGCCGTAGGGGGGTGCGACCGGGTGACGCGCGGGCATCCCAGCTGGCCTCACCCCCCGACCCCGCGCGCTGACTGACCGCGCTCCGAGCAGGCCCGTCGGATCCGCGGCCCAGCCGTCGGTGGATCCCAGCAGAGCGTTGCGCGAGGCGGGCTACACTGTCCCCCATGGATGCGCTCGACACCGCACCGGAGGCCGCTCGCGTGCAGGCCGAGGTCTACCGCCGCATGGGGCCAGAGCGCAGGGCGGCGATCGGACTGCAGATGTCCGACGACGCCCGCCGGTGCAGCGAGGCCGGCATCCGGGCCCGCCACCCCGAGTACTCGGCCGCCGACGTGCGGCACGCGTTGAACCGCCTGCTGCTCGGGGACCCCCTGTTCGCGGCCGCGTGGCCGACCGCCCCGCTCCTGGCGCCATGAGCGACGCGGCCGGGTTCCTGGAGCGCCTGGTCGGGCTGCTCGAGGCGGCGGGGGTGCCCTACATGGTCGCGGGCTCCTTCGCGAGCACCTACCACGGGGTGCCTCGGACGACCCAGGACATCGACATCGTGGTGGAGCCCACGTTCGGCACGTTGGGGCGGCTGCTGAACCTTCTCCCGGAGGACCGGTACTACGTCAGCGAGCAGGCGGCCCGGGATGCGTTGAGGGCCCGCGGCCAGTTCAACGTGATCGACCTGGAGTCGGGCTGGAAGGTCGACCTGATCATCCGCAAGGAGCGGCCCTTCAGTCGAGAGGAGTTCGGCCGCCGCAAGACTGCCTGTGTGCTGGGGGTCGACGTGATGGTCGCTTCGGCCGAGGACACCATCCTCGCGAAGCTCGAGTGGGCGAAGCGGTCCAGCTCGGAGCGGCAGCTCCGGGACGTCGCCGGGGTGCTCCGGGTGACCGGCGACGCGCTCGATCGGGCCTACCTGCTGCCCTGGCTCGACCGACTCGGGCTGCACGAGCAATGGCAGGCCGCATCGGAGCTCGCCTCACCACCCTCCGCCGGCGACTGACCAGCCCCGACCCCCCCCCACCCCCCCCCCCC
>CALCXL010000866.1 GCA_937907595.1 uncultured Pseudomonadota bacterium | reverse complement strand
TTCCCTCGCCCGTGTGGGCCGCGATCTGGCTGGTCCTGGCGCTGGTCCTCACCGGCATCGGCCTGCGCTTCCCCTGGGGAGGCCGAAAGCCCGCGGGAAGCTGAGCCCACCGCCGTTCGGCGGCCCCAAACTGCCCTGGCCCCCGGCGCTCCACCGTGTATCTTCCGAGGCCCCAGACCTGCCCGGGAGCTCCATGCGCCTCGCCCTGCCCCTCGTCGCCCTCAGCCTGGCCCTCGCAGGCCCCGCCCTCGCCCAGAGCGGCGGCCCCGACGCCTTCGGCTACTCCTACGCGCCGACGGCCTTCGACTTCCTGCCCATCGACGGCGTGGGCACCCCGCACAGCCTGAGCGACGACCAGGAGGCCACGGTCACCCTGCCCTTCGCCTTCGACTACTACGGGAACGCGCACACGCAGCTGACCATCGGCAACAACGGCGGCATCCGCTTCGGCGCCAACCAGCAGATCACCTACGTCAACACGACCCTGCCCAGCAGCAGCAGCAGCTACCCGGACCTCGCCCCCCTCTGGGACGACCTCTACCCCAGCAGCGCCCCGCCCGACGTCTTCAGCTACCACGACGTCTCCGGCGACCGCTTCATCGTCAGCTGGGAGGAGATCCGCCACATCAGCGACCGGAACAACACCGGCGCCTTCTTCCAGGTGCAGCTCTTCCCCTCGGGCAACATCGAGTTCCACTGGCAGGACCTGCTCTACGCCACCGGCAGCGGCCTCTACGACAACGCCCTCAGCGCCACCATCGGCATCCAGGACGCCACGGGCGGCACGGCCGCGGCCGGCAACTTCCTCCTGCTGAGCCACAACACCGCCCAGCCTGGCTTCAACGGCCTGGCGGTCGCCTTCTCCACCTGCGTCGACGCGGACAACGACGGCGCCGCGGACATCGCCTGCGGCGGCACGGACTGCGACGACGCCAACCCCCTGGTCTCCCCCTTGCTGGTCGAGGCCTGCGACGGCCTGGACACGGACTGCGACCCGGCCACGGACGAGAACGCCGACGGGGACGGGGACGGCGAGTCGGCCTGCTCGGGCGACTGCGACGACACCGACCCCCTCAACTTCTCCACCAACCCCGAGGCCTGCGACGGCGCCGACAACGACTGCAACGGGCTGGCGGACGCCGACCTGGACGGCGAGGTGGACGCGGACGTGGACGGCACCCTGTCCTGCGACGACTGCGACGACGCGGACCCCACCCGCTAAGTGGGCGCCCTGGAGGTCTGCAACGGCCTGGACGACGACTGCGACGGGGCCGTGCCCGCCGACGAGACCGACGACGCCGACGGCGACACCTGGATCGCGTGCCTGGACTGCGACGACGGCGACGCCCGGGCCAACCCCGGCGCGCTGGAGATCTGCGATGGCATCGACAACGACTGCATCCCCGCCGGCGAGGTCCCTGGCGACGGGATGCGCGCGATCTGCCCCGACCCGGTCACCAACGACAGCTCGCTGGACCTGACCATCGACCTCAACACCCTGACCCTGGTGGACGGCCTGCGCGTGATGGTGGACATCACCACCAACTGGGCCTCGGACGTCAGCCTGACGCTCACCTCCCCCTCGGGTACGGCGGTGGACCTGGCCCTCAACGACGTCGGCGCGGGCGTGGACTTCGGCGTGGTCACCTTCGACGACGCCGCCCAGACCTCGATCGAGACCGCCACCGGCCCCCTCAACGGCAGCTTCCAGCCGGTCGACCCGCTGGCCCTCCTGGACGGC
>CALCXL010000865.1 GCA_937907595.1 uncultured Pseudomonadota bacterium | reverse complement strand
GAGTCTCATCATGCGCACCCTGTTCCTGCTCGCCCTGGGCCTGCTGCTTCCCTTCACGCTGACCGGCTGTCCCGACACGGGCACCGACGACGACGACAGCGTCTCGGACGACGACGACTCCTCCCCGGACGACGACGACACCGCCCCGGACGACGACGACACCGCCCCGGACGACGACGACGTGGTCGACGACGACGACACCAGCGACGACGACGACACCACCGACGACGACGACGCGACCGGCGACGACGACGACGCCACCGGCGACGACGACGACAGCGCGGTGTCCGACGGCGACGGCGACGGCTTCTCCTGGGCCGACGGCGACTGCAACGACGACGACCCGACCATCTACCCCGGCGCCCCCGACGTCTGCGACGGCGTGGACAGCGACTGCGACCCCGACGGGGTGGTGGGCGTGGAGACCCGCCTGGAGCTCTTCGGGGGGGACGACGAGGAGGCGGGGCCCCTGGTAGGCAGCTTCGGCGTCGGCGTGTACCCCACCCAGGACGTGATGCTGAACGGGGTGGAGCTCCACCTGGACGCGGCGAACGGCGACACCCTGACCTGGTCGGTGTACTGGGCGCTCTCCAACAGCGGGCCGTGGACCGCGATGTACACGGGGGACACCCTCGTCTCCGGCACCGGGCCCCAGTGGCAGCCCTCGGGGCCCCTCGGCCTCACCCTCCAGAGCGGCGTGCGGTACTTGATCTCCGCCACCACCCAGGAGCCGGCCGTCGCCACCTACGACTGGCAGAACCGCTACATGCCCTGGGGCGACCACCTGGGCGGCCTCATGCGCCCCGGCCAGGTGCTCTCGGGCGACCAGCAGTCCCTCTCCAGCGAGCAGCCCCTGCTGCACCTCACGATCTCGATGGACGCGAACGATGAGGACCGGGACCTCGATGGGGTGCCGGACTGCGAGGACTGCGACGACTACAACGACGCCCGCTACCCCAACGCGCCCGAGATCTGCGACGGCATCGACAACGACTGCGATCTGACCCTGGGCGCGGACGAAGACGTGGACGTCGACGGGGACGGCTCGCCCCTCTGCGCCGACTGCGACGACGACAACAGCGAACTCTCCCCCGACTACACCGAGTGGTGCGACGGCCTGGACAACGACTGCGACGGCGTCCTGCCCGCCGACGAGGTGGACGCCGACGGCGACGGCTCGCCCCAGTGCGCCGACTGCGACGACGCGGACGCCACGGTCTACCCGGGCGCCACGGAGGTCTGCGACGGCCTGGACAACAACTGCAACGGCCTGATCTGGCCGGGCGAGACCGACGTGGACGGCGACGGCTTCACCGAGTGCGACGGGGACTGCAACGCCCTGGACGACTCGATCTTCCCGGGCGCCACGGAGGTCTGCGACGCGGCCGACACCGACTGCGATGGGGACACCCCCCTGGACGAGACGGACGACGACGGCGACGGCTTCGCCGAGTGCAACGGCGAGTGCGATGACGCCGACGCCAGCGTGAACCCCGACGCCGCGGAGGTCTGCGACGGCCTGGACAACGACTGCGACACCGTCGTCCCCGTGGACGAAGTGGACGCCGACGGCGACGGCTACCTGGCCTGCGACGAGTGCGACGACGCGGACCCGGCCATCAACCCGAGCGCCGGCGACGACGTCTGCGACGGCATCGACAACGACTGCGACGGCGTCGAGCCCGAGGCCCAGGACTACGACGTCGACGGCGCCGACGAGTGCGCAGACTGCGACGACTACAACGACCTGAGCTTCCCGGGCAACCCGGAGATCTGCGACGGCATCGACAACGACTGCGACCCCGCCACCAGCGACGACGGCGACGAGGACGGCGACGGCCCCACCCTCTGCGACGGCGACTGCCAGGACGACAACGCCGCGGTCGGCCCCGACCCTGCCAACACGCCGCCGACCGCCGACGCGGGCGCCGACCTGGCCGCCAACACCTCGGTCGAGTGCTACGTCGACTCGTACGGCAACCCCCAGTGCTCCTCCAGCTGCGACTCGGTGGAGCTGGTGCTGGACGGCTCGGGCTCGGTCGACGCCAACGGCGACCCGATCAACTACGCCTGGTCCGTGGCCGACGACGGCGGCGGCAGCGTCACGCTCATCAGCGCCGGCTCGCCGACCCCCACCGTGGTGATCGGCGCCAACCCGCCCGCGACGGTCTACGGCTTCGCGATCACGGAGGTCGAGCTGACCCTGACCACGGGCGACTGCAACGACACCACCGAGGACACCGTCCTGGTGACCGTCACCTGCTCGTCGCTGCCGTAGCCGATCCCGGAGCCGCCCGGCCTCCTGCGGGGGGCCGGGCCCTCCACGGCGGCCGCCTCAGCCCCCCTCGACCTCCCGAACCATCCGCTCGATCAGGCGCAGGACCTGGCGCTTCGTCGCGCCCAGGACCAGGCGGCGGGGCACCCTCATGGTCGGTTGGGCCAGGATCTCGTAGTGGATGGCCACGCCCTGGCCCGTGTCCGTGGCCTTCCAGATCGCCTGGTAGGAGGCCATGTCCTCGCTGCGCAGCAGGTTGGCGGTGGAGCCGTCGGGCTGCGCGCAGAAGCTGACCACGTACTCCACGCGGCCGACGAAGCTGGGAACCGAGTAGGCCAGCTCATCGCAGGCGCCGCTCGCCAGCACCGTGACCTCGGTGCCACCCCCGTCGATGCGCGCGATCTCCCGGGGCTGGTGCATCAGGGGGAGCACCCGCTCCAGGGGCGCCTGCACGGTCACGTCCACCACCACCCGATCGCCGTCGACGCGCAGCACGGGCTCACCGGCCTGCGCGCTCCCCATCAACAGGAGCAGCGGCAGCAGGCTCAATGCCCGCCCGCCTCGTCGCCCCATACGTCCTTGAGGCGCTGGTCCCGGCGGCATCCCGCGCGGTAGCGCAGGTAGTGCTCCTCGTTGGTCCGCCAGAAGTTCTGGTGGTAGCCCTCCGCCTCCCAGAAGACGCCCTTGTCCTCCAGCGTGACCTTGAAGGGCTTGCCCAGCTTCGCGCTGAGCGCGGCGACGTCCGCCTCCGCCTGGGTCCGCTGGGCCGGCGACATGGGGAAGACCGCCGGGCGGTACTGGCTGCCCTTGTCGCAGAACTGCCCGCGGCCGTCGAAGGGGTCGATGTTGCGCCAGAAGATGTGCAGCACCTGGGCGTAGCTCAGGACCTTCGGGTCGTAGACCACCCGCACGACCTCGGTGTGGCCCGTCTTGTGGCCGCTGACCTGCTTGTAGGTGGGGTTCTGCTCGTCGCCGCCGGCGTAGCCCGACACGGCGCTGATCACCCCGGGCACGGGATCGAACGCCGACTCCAGGCACCAGAAGCAGCCGCCGGCCAGCAGCGCGACCTCGTGCTCGCCCTGGGTGGGGGAGACGGCCACGCCGGGCGGACCGGCGACGGCCTTGGACTCTTCGGCGGTGGCGGAGGGGGAGCCGCAGGCGGCCAGCAGGAAGGTGAGGACCAGGAGGAGTCGCATCCGCCAACCCTGCCCATCGGCGGGGCCGCCGTCCAGGGATCTTGTGCCGGAGGGGGCCCGATCAGCCCGGCAGGGGCAGGTCCGCGATCTTCACGCCGAACATGACGTGGAAGGGCCGCGCCGGGCGGGGGCCGTAGGGCCGGCGGCTGACCATGTACTGCGCGTTGGTGACGTTGCTGAGGGTCGTGTACAGCGTGATCGGACCGTAGACGTTCACGTCGGCGGCCAGGTCCAGGACGACGTGCCCGGGGATCAGCTCGTGGGGCTCGATGTCGCCCTGCCCCGCCACGTCGCGCATGGCCGTCTGCGCCGCCACCACCGCCCCCACGGAGCCCCGCGGGAAGGAGAAGGTGAGGGCCAGGGAGCCCTGGTGCTCGGGCACGTAAGGCAGGTGATCGCCCTCCTGCACGTCGCCGAACTGGGGGTGCGCGGAGTCGAAGTCGCGGGTGAAGTGCGAGCCCGTGAAGGTGTAGGACAGCGCCCCCTTCAGCCGCATGCCCAGGGGCAGGAAGACCGTCTGCTGCACGCCGGCCTCGGCCCCGAAGACCCAGGCCCGGCCGGCGCTGTAGCTGAGGCCCTGCTCGTCCTCGGCGCAGCCGCCCGAGCCGGTGCACGCGGGGCTGATGTTGTCGTAGTCGTTGAAGAAGCCGATGGCCTCCGCTCGGAAGCCCCGGTGCCCCACCCGGCTGCCGAACTCCCAGTTCCAGCTGGTCTCCGGCTGCGCCGACTTCGGGTCCCCCGGGGACACGGGGGAGAAGCCGCGGTGCACGCCGCCCAGCACGCTGAGCCAGGAGGTCGGCTGCAGGTGCAGGCCCAGGCCCGGCAGCAGCACCGCGCGGGTGGTGTCGTGTTGCTGGTCGAGCATCTGGTCGTCGAAGTCGGTGCGCACCACCTCCACCCGCAGGCTGGGCAGGACGCGCAGGGGCCCGATGCCCAGGTCCTCGTGCACGTGCGCCGACAGGGCGAAGGCGCGGCCCAGGTCCAGCTGGGCCTGCTCGGTGGGCAGGCCCTCGTCCACCAGACGGCCGGCCTGGACGAGGTGGCTGACGGTCGTGTGGTCGCGGCGGATCTGGTCGCCGTGCAGACGCAGCCCGATC
>CALCXL010000864.1 GCA_937907595.1 uncultured Pseudomonadota bacterium | reverse complement strand
CCGCGACGACGGCGGCGGAGAGCGGCACGCAGGGCTCCCAGGGAGCGGGCACCATGGGCACGTCCAGGCCACGCTCCAGGGCCTGATCCTCCAGCCGATCGAAGCCGGAGGTCGGCGACGCGCAGTCGACCCGCTCGCCGACGGTGACGTACTCGCTGTCGTCGCGGGGGGTGTCGTCGTCGTCGACCGGGGGTGCCTCGGGGCAGGCGGCGAGCGCGAAGAGACCCGCCAGGGCGACGGTCGCGGACTGGAGGGTGCGCGTGGGCCGAGCCGTCGGGCGCGCGGCGCGGGGCCAGTCCCCCCACCGTCCCCGCGCTGGTCGTCGGATCGCCGTCGGCACGTTGCTCGCTCCCTCCAGGGTCGATCGACCCACCTCAGGCTAGCAAGAACTCACCGCAACGGCGGCGTGCAGCACCGCGCCCTGGGGGCGCTGGTCGGGGCCCGACACCGGCCGCGGCCCCTCAGCCGATCGCGCCGCCCTCGCGCAGGGCCGCCAGCTCCCCGTCGCCCAGGCCCAGGACCTCGCTCAGCACCGAGTCGGTGTGCGCGCCCAGCTCCGGCGCCGCGTCGTAGCGGGCCACCGGCGTGCGGTCCATGCGGTAGGGCGACGCCACCCCCTGGAAGGCCCCCGCCACGGGGTGCTGCATGGTCACCAGCATGCCCAGGGCGGCGGTCTGGGGGTGGGCCAGGGCCTCGTCGGGGCGCAGGATCGGGCCGGCGGGGACGCGGATCGTCTGCAGCCGGGCGATCCAGGCGTCGCGGGTGCGGGTGATCAGGACCGGCGCCAGGGCGTCGGCCAGGGCCTGCCGATCGAGCACGCGGCCGTTGTTGGTGCCCCAACGCTCCACCCCGCGCAGGGGCGCGAACTCGTCCAGGGCCAGCATGCGCTCCCACATGCCGTCGTTGCCCACGGCCAGCAGCAGCCACCCGTCAGCGGCCTCGAAGGGCTCGTAGGGGGCGACGTTGGGGTGCGCGTTGCCCAGTCGGGGCGTCGGCTCGCCGGAGATCAGGGCGTTGCCGGCGACGTTGGCCAGCCAGCCCAGGTGGGTGGCGAAGAGGGAGACGTCGACGTGCTGCCCCAGCCCGTCCCGCTCGGCGGCGCGCAGGGCGGCCAGGGTGGCCAGGGCGGCGTTGAGGCCCGTCGTCAGGTCCACGATCGGCACGCCGACGCGGTAGGGAGGCCCCTCCACCGGCCCGGTCACGCCCATGACCCCGCCGTAGCCCTGCACCACCAGGTCGTACCCAGGCTCCCGGGACAGGGGCCCCTCCTGGCCGAAGGCCGTGATCGACGTCATTACCAGCCGCGGGTTCTCCGCCCGCAAGACGTCGAAGCCCAGCCCCAGGGCGTCCAGCTTGCCCGGGGGGAAGTTCTCCAGGACGACGTCGGCCTCCTTCGCGAGCCGGCGGATCAGCGCCTTGCCGTCGTCGTGCTTGAGGTCCACGACGACGCTGCGCTTGTTCCGGTTCACCGACAGGAAGTAGGCGGCCACCCCCTTGCGCTCCACCGGCCCCCACGCGCGGGTGTCGTCGCCCTTGCCCGGCTGCTCGATCTTCCAGATGTCGGCCCCCAGGTCGCCCAGGATCTGGGTGGCGTAGGGGCCGGCGAGGATCCGCGTCAGGTCCAGGACCTTGACGCCGTGCAGGGGGGGGAGGGTCATGCCACTGCCTTCAACTCCTCGGCCGCGCCGTCGGGGGCGCCGTCGCGGTCCACGAGGCTGACGATGATGCCGCACAGGAACGAGACGGCAAGGGCCGGAGGAAGCTCGCTCAGGGCGGCGACGGGAGCCGCCAGCAGGTCGATGTGGGGTGCGATGAACTTGAAGAACGGCACCGACAGGAAGCCGCCCGTCATGGCCGCCAGGGCCCCCTTGCCCGTGAAGCGCGCCCAGAAGAGGCTGAGGATCACGGTGGGGCAGAAGGTGGCGGAGATGCCCGACCATCCGAAGATCACGAACCAGAACACCGTGCGATCCGGGGTGGTGATCGCCACGGTCATCGCCAGCACCAGGGCGATGAGGGCCAGCCCCAGCGTGGCGTTGCGCGACGCCTTGAGCAGGTCGGCGTCGGCCATGTCCGGGTGCCGGATCTTCTGGTAGCCGTCGCGCACCAGGGCGCTGGCGGCCACCACCAGCAGGCTGTCGATGGTCGACATGATCGCGCTGAGCACGATGGCGACGTACAGCCCCACGATGATCAGGGGGAAGAGATGCTCAGTCAGCAGCGGCAGGACGTTCTGCCCGCCGTTGCCCAGGATCTGGGCGACGTCCTGCCCTGGCTCGGTCAGCAGGTGCCGGCCGATCATGCCCGTCAGCACCGCGCCGGTGTCCGCAAGCACGGTCCAGATGATGGCGACGGCCGCGCCCTTGCCGATCTCCCCTTCGTCCCGCAGCGCGATGAAGCGCACAAAGATCTGGGGCGAGCCCATGAAGCCGAAGCCGATGACCAGGAAGCCCACCACCTCCAGCACCAGCAGCCCGGTCCAGGCCTCCGCCCCGCTCCAGCTCAGCAGGTTCGGGTCGATGGCGGTCAGACCGGTGCTCACCTCGCCCCAGCCGCCGGCCGCCATCACGCCGGCGATCGGGAGCGCGATCAGCCCGACGAACATCAGCGTGCCCTGGAACACATCGGACCAGGCCACCGCCACGAAGCCGCCGAAGGTGGAGTAGGCGAGCACCACGGCGAAGCCGATGCCGGCCCCCACGAAGTAGTTCCAGCCCAGGAACGTCTCGAACGCGGCGCCCGTGGCGTCGATCTGCGCGGAGACGTAGATGGTGACGAAGACCACCAGGGCGAAGGCGGAGGCCATGCGGAGGCGCTGCGTCGTGTCCTGGAACCGGGACTCCAGGTAGTCGGGCATGGTGATGCTGTCGTAGTTGTCGGTCAGGCGCTTGAAGCGCCGCGCCATCCACAGCCAGGCCAGACCCACGCCCAGGATCTCCCCGAACACGATCCACATCGCCTTGACGCCCACCGCCGCGCCCATGCCCGTCAGGCCCAGCAGCAGCCAGGCCGACTCCCCCGTGGCCCGCGCGCTGAACGCGACCGAGAGGAACCCCAGGTTCTTGCCCCCCGCGAAGAAGTCGCGCAGATCCTTTACTCGCCGTGACGCCACCACCCCGATGCCCAAAAGCACCGCGAGGTATGCGATCACCATGGTGATCTTTACCGCTTGTTCCATCGCTCCTCCGTGAACCCCTTGTAGCAGCCAGGGCCCGCCAGAAGGGTCTGGCGGCCCGGACGGTTCGGCCGGCTGCTACAACCCGGCGCCATGCGGATCCGCCAATTGATGATCGAGGCCCGGGGCTGCGAGGCCGATCTGGACGACGCCGAGGCCCTGCAAGCCCTGCTCCGCGCCGCGGCGAAGGCCGTTGGCGCCACGGAGCACGCGGCGTCCACGGCCCGCTTCGTGCCCCACGGGATCACCGCGATCCTCATCCTGGCCGAGTCGCACATGCTCATCACCACCTGGCCCGAGCACCGCCTGGCGCTCATCGACGTGCTGCTCTGCAACGACGCCATGGAGCCCCGGGACGCCTGGGCGGTGATGAAGGCGGCCTTGCGGCCGGCCGACGAGCTGCTGCAGGAGGTCGTGCGGACGGTGGGCTGAGCCGCCGGTCCCTCCCTACTTGCGCGGGATGGTGCTCACCAGGTCGTCGTCGCTCTCCCAGACGCCGTCGGGGCCGCTGGAGCGGACCTCGTAGGCCTCCGCGGTCGCCCGGAAGCGGTAGGGGTCCCCCCAGGGGTCGTGGCTGGCGTCGCTGCCGTCGGGCTTGTGCAGGTGCTCGTTGATGAACGCGGCGAAGCCGTACTCCAGATCCCGGGGCAGGTTGTCGGCCGCCGCCTGGGTGGTCACGACGGTGGTGATCCCGGCCACCTCCACGCGCGCCACCACGACCCAGGCCATGTCCACCGACGTGTCGTACAGCTCCTTGATCTCGTCCTGGCCCCCCGCCGCCAGGCCCGCGGCGACGATGACGGGCACCAGCCGGGCGAAGTCGCTCACGGCGTGCCCCTGCGCGCCGCCACCGTCTCCAGGGCCAGGCCGATGTGGAAGGAGCGATCCAGGGCCTCACGCAGGGCCTCGCCGGGCACCTCGATCAGGCGGCTGGCTTCCTCGGCCAGCACCGTGGCGTTGCGGGGTCGACCGAAGAGCACCCCGGCTTCGCCCACCGTCTCCCCGGGGCCCAGGGTGGCCAGCGCCGTCTCCACCCCGCCCTCCTCGGCCCTCACCACCCGGCAGCGGCCCGACTCCACCAGGAACATGCTGTCGGCGGCGTCGCCCTGCTGGATCACCCGCTCGCCGGGCGCGAAGTCCCGCTCCAGCAGCTTCGCGGCGAGCTCGATGCGCGCCCCCGGGTCCAGGGCCGCCAGGGCCGGGGTCCTCCCCAGGACGGCCGCCCGCTCGAGCTGCCGCAAGACGACGTCGCCCTGCCGATCGGCGCGCACCGCCTCCTGGAACAGGGAGGCGTCCAGCGCGAGCACGACGGCGTCACCCCAGGCCCGGGCGCTGTGCAGGTGGGGCTGATCGCGCAGGGCCTCGTCGCCGAAGTTCTCCCCCGCCCGCACCGTCGTCACCCGCGCGTGCCCCCCCTCGGGCCGCGGGCTGAGCAGGTCGACGCGCCCCTCCAGCACCCAGTAGAAGCGCCGATCGCCGCCGCCGGCGTGGTAGAGCCAGCCCCCCGGCGCGTAGCGCTCCTGCACCGCCGATTCGCTGAGCGCGTCCATGGTGCTGTCGGCCATGCCCGGCGGCAGCAGCCGCGACACGGCGTCCAGCAGGCGGACTTGCTCGAAGGTGCTCAGGGGCTCGACGACGGGCTCGGGCTGGGCCCGGGGCAGGAACCGCCGCACCACCTGCAGCACCACCCCCAGGGACACCGCGACCAGCGTGCCCATCATCAGCAGGAGCAGGACCACGACGTCGGCGAGGAAGAGGCCGCCGACCATCCGCACGAAGAAGGACTCGGTCTGCAGCACCAGGACCAGCAGGTCCAGGACGTGCTCCAGCACCAGCGACAGCACGATGTGGAAGGCGGCGAAGAACCAGACGAACCAGAGCGTGGCCACCACCGCGAAGCTGCGATCCCCCTCGCGCTGCCGACCCCGCCCCAGGCCGCCCACCAGGTTTCCGGTGATGTAGGCGCGCACCCGATCCTGCTGCCCCGGCAGGCTGGCCAGCAGCTCGAGCAGCGCGGCGCCGTCGGTGGCGAAGTAGGGGCAGAGCTCCCCGAAGACCACCAGGAAGCCGATGGCGCCCAGGGTGGCGCTCGCCGGCGGGCCCCCGGCCAACGGCACCAGCAGCAGGGCCCCCGCGACCCCCGCCGGCAGCAGCAGGCTGGCCAGGCGAAAGGCCGCGCGCTGCGGGGCCCCGAAGTGCTCGGCCTCGGCGTCGTCCACGTCCAGGTGCAGGACCCCGAGCCGAACGGCCACGCGGGCGCCGTCCACCCCGCTGCCCAGGCCGGCGAGGATCGCGGCCCGCACGAGGCCGCGCAGGGACAGGAAGGCCGCCGCCGCGACGTAGGCGCGCAAGATGCCGCCGACCCCGCCCCCCTCCAGCCCGAACAGGTCGGCCGGCCAGGGCACCACCCCGGACAGGAGCGCGGCCAGCCCCCCCGCCGCCAGCAAGGCCGCCAGCGCGAGCCCCACCCCCGACAGCAGGGCCGGAGCTGCGCCGCCGAGGCCCCCGAGATGAGCGTTCAGCGCCGGGAGAGGCAACGACCAGGACAGCAGCCGCCGCACCGAGCGCCAGCGCTGGTTGCGCACGAACTCGCGATCGGCCGCGTCGTGGTGGGGGAAGAGGGCGGCGCGCACCGACTCACCGTCGGCCAGCAGGCCCTTCTCCCAGAGGCGGAACAGCAGCAGGGCGATCGCCTGGTAGGACAGACCCCCGGCCGCGGCCTCCACCTGCTCCAGGTCGTGCTCGCCGTCCAGGGCGGCCAGGGCGGCGCTCTGGTGGGGGGTCGCGTAGAACTGCGTGCCCAGGCCCGGGCTGCGCACGAGCACCCCCCCGCCGGTGAGCGGTCGCGTGTTGGTGCCTTCGGCCAGCTTCGGCCGGATCGTCGCCTGACGCATCCCTCGTCCCCTCGGTGTGCTGCCCCTCCCTTCGGCGAATCCGCCGGATCCTTGAGCCCCCCGTCGCACCAGCGGACGCTCCCCTCCCCCGCTTCGCCGCGCGCGTTGTAGGATCCTCCACCCGGCCGGGAGGGCCGCCGGGAACAGCGGAGGAGCCTTCATGTCCCGACTCGCCCTGGACCGCGCCGAGGCGCAGTTCGATGACTTCAAGCACGGGTACAGCCGCGCGCAGGCGGAGGCGGAAGCAAACCGCTGCCTCTACTGCGAGGACGCGCCGTGCATCGCCAAGTGCCCCACGGCCATCAACATCCCCGAGTTCATCCGCAAGATCGCCACGGACAACCTCAAGGGGTCCGCCCGCACGATCTTCAGCAGCAACATCCTGGGGATGTCCTGCGCGCGGGTCTGCCCGGTGGAGGTGCTCTGCGTGGGCGACTGCGTCTACAACGGCATGGACGCCCCCCCGATCCAGATCGGCAAGCTGCAGCGCTACGCCACGGACCGGGCGTTCGAGGAGGGGTGGACCTTCTTCGAGGCCGGGCCGGACAGCGGCAAGTCGGTGGGGTTGATCGGCGGCGGGCCCGCGTCGCTGGCCTGCGCGCACGAGCTCCGCAAGGCGGGGCACGCGGTCACGATCTACGAGAAGCGGGGCGTCATCGGCGGCCTGAACGCCACGGGCGTCGCGCCGTACAAGATGCGCGCGGACCGGGCGGTGGAGGAGGCCGACTGGATCCTCTCCATCGGCGGCGTCGACGTGCAGACCGGGGTGGAGGTGGGGGTCGACGTGTCCCTGGCCGACCTGCAGGAGCGGCACGACGCCGTCTTCTTCGGCGCGGGCCTGGGCCCCGACCGCTTCCTGTCCGCCCCCGGCGAGGACGTGGCCAGCATCCACGGCGCGGTCGCCTGGATCGAGGCCATGAAGCTGGGCCAGGTCAGCCTGGACGGCGTCACCCACGCGGTGGTGCTCGGCGGCGGCAACACCGCCATCGACGCCGTGCGCGAGCTCCTGGGCCTGGGCGTGCCCTGCGTCACCATGGTCTACCGCGGCGACGAGGCCGGCATGAGCGGCTACCAGCACGAGTGGTCCGAGGCAAAGCGCGAGGGCGCCCGCGGGGCCTGGCGGGCGCAGCCGGTGGGCTTCGAGCACGGCCTGGGCACCGTCACCGGCGTCACCTGCGCGGTGCTGGACGGGGACAAGAAACCGACGGGCCGCAGCTACGTCGAGCCCGCCGAGCTGGTGCTGGTCGCCATCGGCCAGAGCAAGCTGGGCGACATGCTGTCGGGGCTGGAGGGCGTCACCGTGGAGTGGGGCCGGGTGGTCACCGACGCCGACGGCGCGACCGGCCGACCGGGCTTCTACGCCGGCGGCGACGCGGCCAACGGCGGCAAGGAGGTCGTCAACGCGGCGGCCGAGGGGATGCGCGCAGCCCGCGCCATCGATTCGTACCTGGGAGGCGACCGTGGCTGATCTCACCGTGAACTGCGGGGGCATCGTCTCCCCGAACCCCTTCTGGCTCGCCTCGGCCCCTCCGGCCAACAGCGGCGGCCAGGTCATGCGCGCCTTCGACGCCGGCTGGGGCGGCGCGGTGTGGAAGACGCTGGGTCAGCCGATCCAGAACGTGTCCTCCCGCTTCGCGGCCACCAACTACCGCGGCACCGGCGCCATCGGCTTCAACAACATCGAGCTGATCACCGATCGCTCCCTCGACGTGAACTTCCGGGAGATCGCCGAGGTCAAGCGGCTGTATCCCAACCACGCGGTCATCGTCTCCCTGATGGTGGAGACCCAGCAGGAGTGGCAGGACATCATCAAGCGCTCCATCGACACCGGCGCGGACGGCCTGGAGCTCAACTTCGGCTGCCCCCACGGCATGTGCGAGCGCGGCATGGGCTCGGCGGTGGGCCAGGAGCCCACGGTCAACGAGCGCATCACGTCCTGGGCCAAGGAGTACAGCTCCATCCCGGTGCTGGTGAAGCTGACGCCGAACGTGTCCGACATCCTGCCCCACGGCTTCGCGGCCCAGCGGGGCGGGGCCGACGGGGTCTCGCTGATCAACACGATCAAGTCGATCATCGGCGTGGACATCGACCGCCTGGTCATCAACCCCCGGGTGGGCGAGCTGTCCACCAACGGCGGCTACTGCGGCGCGGCGGTCAAGCCCATCGCCCTGCACATGACCGGACAGCTGGGCCGGGATCCGGGCTTCAAGCTGCCGATCAGCGGCATCGGCGGGGTGACCAACTGGCGCGACGCGGTGGAGTTCATGCTGCTGGGCGCGAGCTCGGTGCAGGTCTGCACGGAGGTCATGCTGCGCGGCTACCGCATCGTGGAGGACATGATCGAGGGGCTGAACGACTACCTGGACGAAAAGGGCTTCGCCTCGGCCATGGACATCGTCGGCAAGGCCCTGCCCT
>CALCXL010000863.1 GCA_937907595.1 uncultured Pseudomonadota bacterium | reverse complement strand
TACCCCCTGACCATGGCCGAAGAACTCCTGGCCAAGGCGATCGAAGAGAAGGGCTACGCCGAGTGGGAGCAGTCCTTCCTGCTCGCCAACGAAGCCGTGCTGCGCGCCAACGAGGCCACGGCGCTGTGCAAGGCCGCGACGCCCGCCCCCCTCTGGCCCGCCGTCACCGCCCCCGCCGCCGCCCCGGTGGAGCCCGCGGCCGGCGACGAGCCCGCGGCCGGCGACGAGCCTGCATCCATCGACGACTCCGCAGCCGGCGACGACGACGACTCCGCGGCTGACGACGCCTCCGATCCCACCCCCGCGGACGGCACCCCATGAAGCGCGCCGCGCTGCTGACGGCGGCCCTGTTGGTGACGGGCTGCGCCGGGAACATGCCCCAGGTGCGCGGCCTGCACGACACCCTGCGCGCCCGCATCCACGAGGCGAAGTTCCTGGGCGGCATCTCCTGCTCGCCCCTGGACCTGGCCCAGGCGCAGACGGCCTACCGCTTCGCCTCCCTGGAGATCAACCAGGGCGACCTGGCCCGGGCGGAGGACTACATCAAGTCGGGCCTGGGCCACGCCGACCGCGCGGTGGAGCGCGGCATCGGCTGCAACGACCGCGGCCTGCCCGTCATGGACAACACCCTGGACCCCTGGCCCGACCAGGACGGCGACGGGGTGGCCGACGCCGAGGACAGCTGCCCCTACGCCCTCGAAGACGTCGACGAGTACCAGGACCGCGACGGCTGTCCCGAGCCGGACAACGACCTGGACGGCCGACTGGACCGCGACGACGCCTGCCCGAACGAGCCCGAGGACGTCGACGGCTTCAAGGACGAAGACGGCTGCCCGGACCCGGACAACGACAACGACGGTGTGGCCGACGACCAGGACCAGTGCCCCGACGGCGCGGAGACCATCAACGGGTTCGAGGACGACGACGGCTGCCCCGATTTCCGTCCCCAGCACCTCAACGTCACCCCCGAGCGCCTGGAGCCAAAGGAGCCCCTGGTCTTCGCCGACGGCATGGGCCTGCTGCTGGCCCACTCGCACCCGGCGCTGCGGGAGGTGGTCCAGCTGATGACCGCGCAGCCCGACGTGAAGCTGCGCTACTCGGTGACGGGCTCGGGCGGGCACAGCGTGACGCTCAAGGGACGCTTCACCGTGACCGTGGGGCCCAACGGCGGCACCTTCAGCGGCGCCGGCAACCACGCGATCTCCGGGGCCACGGTGGCGCCCAAGACGGCGATGGATGTGCACTACGACGGCAGCAACGTCACGATCCGGGTCGGCAAGCGCCGCTACGGTCCCTGGGCGGCGAAGGCGTCGGGGGGCTTCCCCGCCTGGCAGTTCGAGCTGGACCCCGACGTGACGATCAAGGGCCTGTCGGCTTCGTCCCAGACCACCGACTGATCGCCCCGGCGCGGATCAGAGCAGCTTCGGTGGAGCTCAGAGCAGCTCGAGCAGGAGCGCCACGCCGAAGCCCGTGCCGCGATCGTCGGCCGACGAGGGGCCGGCGATGTCCACGTGCATCCACTTGCCGCCCCAGCCGCGGTCCAGGTGCTCGAACACAAACCACGCGGCGCAGGAGCTCTGGGCGTTGCCCCGGTCCTTGACCGAGTTCTTCATGTCCGCGACCTCGCTCAGGAACTCCCGCCGGTGGAACTCCGGCACCCACACCAGGGGGTGCACCAGATCGCCGCTGACCCGGCCGGCCACCACCGCCCGGGCCTCCAGCTCCTCGTCGTTGCAGGCGATGGCCGCGTGGCGCTTGCCCGTCGCGACCAGCTGCGCGCCGGTCAGGGTGGCCATGTCGATGACGACGTCCGCCTCCAGGTCCCGGCTGGCGAACGCCACCCCGTCGCCCAGCACCAGCCGGCCCTCGGCGTCGGTGTTGTTCACCTCCACCGTGCGCCCGGAGTACAGCGTGATGACGTCGTCCGGCCGCAAGGAGGCGGGGCCCACCGAGTTCTCCGCCAGGCAGAGCACCGCGTGCAGGCACTGGTCCGTGCCCCCCTCCACCGCCGCGCCAAAGGCCGCCAGCACCGCGGCCGCGCCGCCCATGTCGCCCTTCATGCCGGGCATGTGGTCCTTGCCCTTGATGCTGAGGCCGCCGGTGTCGTAGACGATGCCCTTGCCCACCCACGCCGTCGCCGTCTTCGCCCCGGCCGGCTCGTGGCTCAGCACCACCAACGCCGGCCCGCAGTCGGCGGCCTTGCCCACCCCCCACAGTCCGCCGAAGCCCTGCTCGCGGAGGGCGTCGCCGCGCAGGACCCGGATCCGGGCACCCACCCGCGTCGCCACGGCTTCGGCTTCGGCCACGAAGGCGTCGACGTTCAACGAGGAGGTGGGGCGGTCGACCAGGGACCCTGCGAAACGCACGGCGTCGGCGATGCGCTGCAGGTCCGCGGGCTCGTCGTCGCAGCCGAGCAGGGCGACGGTGATGTTGCGGTCGTCGGACTCGGACTTCATGCGGAAGGTGGGAAAGGCGCGGGCCACGGCGACGGTCGACGGCACGGCGTGTTCGGGAGCGGCCAGGGCGACGACCACGCAGGCGTCGCGGCCCGCGGGCACGGCCTTGCGCAGCAGCGAGGCGAGGGCCTCGGGGCGGGACGGGGCGTTGTGCCGGGATCCGGGCCCGGGCAGCACGATCGCGACCAGGTGCTCGACGTCGCCGACCAGCCAGCTGCTCATGGTGGCGCCGGTCTCCCCGGGGCGGGCCGCCTCCAGCATGCGAGTCCACACCGCGCGGTCGACGCCCTGGGGCAGCGCGGCGGTGGCGACGTCGCCGGAGAGGACCTCCGCTCGGCCCACCAGGACGAAGACGGGGGCTGAGGGCAGGTCGGCGGAAGAGACGAAGTGCAGGGTGGTCGGCATGGCGCAGGGTGGCTCAGGGAGGGGGCTGGGATCAAGCCTCGGTGGCGGGATCGCGCGCAGGATCACCCCGGCCCAGCAGCCCTGGCCAGACCCGCCGGAACGCGGGCAGCAGGTCGTGGGGCGAGGCGGCCTCCCCGGGCGGCAGCAGGCCAAGATCGGCGGCCACGGCGCCCAGCAGGACCCGCGGCTCCTCGCCGGCGTCGCGCATCGCCGCGATCGCCCGGCTGCCCCGCCGCTTCTCCAGGCGGCGACCGTCGACCTCCCGACGCAGGGGCACGTGCGCGAACCGCGGCGGCGCGGCCCCGAGCCACCCGTACAGGAGCAGCTGCCGGCCGGTGCTGCTCAGCAGGTCCTCACCGCGCAGGACGTGGGTGATGCCCATGGCGATGTCGTCCACCACGCAGGCCAGCTGGTAGGCGAAGTCGCCGCCCTTGGTGCGCAGGATGAAGTCGCCGCAGACCGTCGACGGGTCCTCGCTCTGGGGGCCCACCACCTGATCGCACCAGCTGATCAGCCCCGGATCGACCCGCACGCGCAGGCTGCTTGGCCGCTCCGGTCGGGTCGCGCCGCCCCGGCAGATCCCCGGGTACCGCTGCTCCCCCTCCCCCGTCGCCAGCGCCGACAGCTCCTTGCGCGTGCAGGAGCAGGCAAAGAGGCGATCGCCAAGGGTCTCCAGCGCAGCCCGGTAGCGGTCGAAGCGCTCGCTCTGCCGGTAGGGCGCGTGGGGGCCGCCCACGTCGGGGCCCTCGTCCCAGTCGAAGCCCAGCCAGCGCAGGTCCCGGGCGATGGCGGCGTCGGCGTCCGCGCGGCATCGGCCCCCGTCCACGTCCTCCACCCGCAGCACCAGCTGCCCCCCCATCGCGCGCACCTGCAGCCAGTTCATCAGCATCGTCTGGGCGTGCCCCAGGTGCAGCAGCCCGGTGGGGCTGGGGGCGAAGCGTCCGCGCGCCGGTTGTTGGATGTCCTCCACCGCGCGAGGATAGGCAGGATGTCGACCGCCCACCAACGTCCCCGCATCGGCCTGCTGGGCGGATCCTTCAACCCGCCGCACGTCTGCCACCTGCTCAGCTCCCTGTACTGGCTGGAGACCGGGGGCTTGAGCGAGGTCTGGTGGCTGCCGGTGCACGAGCATGCGTTCGCCAAGGGCCGGTCCCTGGCGCCCTGGGCCGATCGGGTGGCGATGTGCGACGCGGCGCTGGCCCCCTACCCGCGCCTGCGCGTGGAGCCCATCGAGGCCTCCCTGCCCACGCCCAGCTACACGCTCCACACGGTGCAGGCGCTGCGGGCGCGGCACCCCGACGTCGACTTCGCCTGGCTGATCGGCTCCGACCTGCTGCCCGAGCTCCCCCTCTGGCACCGCTGGCCCGAGCTCTCCGAGGCCCTCGACTTCCTGGTCCTGGGCCGCGGCGACGCCCCCATCGCCCTCCCCCCCGGCCGGTTCGAGCTCCGGTCCTTTGTCCTGCCCGACGTCTCCTCCTCCAGCATCCGCGCCGACCTGGCCGCCGGACGCGACGCCACCGATCGCCTGCCCGCCGGCGTCGCGCGCTGGCTGGCGGAGCACCCCGGCACCTTCTCTTGAGCCCGAACCGCCTACACGCGCTCCCCGGCAGCCTGCTCTTCTGCGCCGTGGCCCTGGCGGCGATGGGCGCGGGCCAGGTGGCGGTGGGCGCGGCGATGGGGGTGCTGCAAGCCGCGCGCGGGCAGGAGGTGCAGGGCGCAGCGTGGGTGGCGGGCCACCCCCTGATGGCGGCGGGGGCCTCCTGGCTGCTGCTCATCCCCACGATCCGGCTCTTCGGTGGCTGGCTCGCGTCCAGCACCGGGGAGGACTTCGGCGTGCGATCCGGCGGCCGCGTGCCCTTCGTGCTGGGCGCCACCCTGGGCGCCGCCATGTTGCTGCTGCCCGCGGCCCTGGGCTCCCTGCTCGGCGGCTACGCGCCCGCGGACTCCACCGCGCCCACCGGCTCGGGCGCCGTGCCCGCGGTCCTGCTGACCCTGCCCCTGCTGGCGCTGCTGGCCTTCGGCGAGGAGCTCCTCTTCCGCGGCTTCTTCCTGCGGTACTGGCGTGGCCTGGGTCCCATGGGCGCGGTGGTGGCCACGGCGGGGCTGTTCTCGCTGGTGCACTCGGTCAACCCGAACGCTTCGATCGCGGGGGCGGCGGGCGTGGTGCTGGCCGGCGTCGCCCTGGGGATCGCCCGGCTGGTGTCGGGGTCGCTGTGGCTGCCCACGGGCATCCACCTGGGCTGGAACGCGGCGACCGCCCTCGTATTGGGCCTGCCGGTCAGCGGCTTCGAGCTGCCCTCGCTGCTGCGTTGGCAGGCGACGGACGGCGACTGGGCCCGCGGCCTGCTGGGGGGCGCCTTCGGCCCGGAGGAGGGGCTGGCCTACCACGGGGCCTGGATGGCGGCGATCGTGGTGGTGCTGGCGAGCGCGCCCTGGTTGGCGCCGCGATCCCAGGGGCCGAGCGAGTAGCGATCCCGCGAGCGATCCCGCGAGCGATCCCGCGAGTTCAGCTCAGGACGGTCCGCCCAGCAGGCGCGGCGACGGCTCGTTGGAGGCGGGGCCCGAGTCCTCGTCTCCCAGGTACGCGGCGATGAAGGCGCGGGTGCCGGGGGCCACACGGCCGGCCAGGTGCAGGTACAGCTCGGTGCCGTCCTCGTCCCAGGACACGTCCACCTGCCGGATGTCCAGGTACTGGTACTCGCCCTCGGGCCCCACGACGCCGAAGCGCACGCGCTCGGCCACCCACTCGGGCACGCGCTGCTGCAGCCCGGAGTCCGACGGGACCCGGTAGCGGCTGACCACGTGCACGGTGCGGCGGGTGTGGAGCTGGTAGGTGTCGATGGCCTCGATGAACCCGCGAACGGCGCGCACGGCCGCGCGGCGGCGGAGGGAGCCGTCGATGCCGGCGGGGAGCACGTCCGACTCCAGGCGATCGCCTTGCCCACGGCGAAGCAGTCGGTTCCAGAAACCGATCTTCGCGCCATTGAGCAGGATTCGTCGTTTGCCGCTAGCCATCGGGCAACCCCGTCCGCAGTACCGACCGCGGGTAAGAGAACTCTAGGCCTTCGAAGCGCCGCTGCCTACTGAGATCGCAGACCGCGCCGATCCTTGCCCGGGATCGCCCCGGGGTGCCTGTCCCTGGGACGGCTCAGCGGCGCGGATCTTCGATTCGACGGCGACAAAGCACCGCAAGCCCCGCCAGCAAGAGCAGGCCGGGGGGCGCACCACCGCCGCTCTGGCAGGTACAGCCGATGCCCAGGTCGCTGTACTGGCGGTCCGCGTCGTCGTCGTCGTCGTCGCTCAGGACGAGGGCGGAGCTGTCGTCGTCGTCGGTCGCCGCGTCGTCGTCGTCGCTGGCCGCGTCGTCGTCGTCGG
>CALCXL010000862.1 GCA_937907595.1 uncultured Pseudomonadota bacterium | reverse complement strand
ACGCCCGTCTTGCTGGAGCCGCCCGACCGCCCCCGGGAGAGCTCCACGCCCACCACCCGGGACAGCCACGCAGCCGCTCCCTGCGCCCCGCCGGACGTCTTCTTACGGCGGGCCTCGTTCATCTTCGCCAGCTCGGCGTCCTCGGGCCGGGCCTGCAGGGTGACCGTCACCTTGAGGAGCTCGTGGTCGTCGGTGCCGTCCCCGCGGGCCACGGTGGCGGAGACGCTCCGGCCGATGGGCGCGTCGGCCACGGCGTTGAACAGGTCGCGGCTGTTCTTGATCTCCTGGCCGTTGAAGGCCAACACCACGTCCTCCACCTGGAGCTTCGCGGCCGCCGCCGGCCCCTTGTCCCAGACGTCGGTGATGCGGGCGCCCTGGGTGTGGCTCAGCCCGAAGGCCTCCGCCTCCGCGGTGTTGATGTCGTCCAGGCCCACTCCCAGCCAGCCGCGGGTCACCTTGCCGTCGCTGACCAGCTGGTCGGCGATGCGGCGGGCCATGTTGATCGGGATGGAGAAGCCCACGCCGCTTCCGTGGCCGGCGGTGGAGGCGATGGCGGTGTTGATGCCGATGACGTCGCCGTGCACGTCGACCAGGGGGCCGCCGGAGTTGCCGGGGTTGATGGCCGCGTCCACCTGCAGGAAGTTCTGGTACTTCAGCTTGTCGAAGCCCGGGGAGGAGCCCGGGCCGCTGCCGCCCACGTCCCGCCGCTGCATGGCTGAGACGTGCCCCACCGTGAAGGAGGAGGAGAAGCCGAAGGGCGCGCCGATGGCGATGGCGTACTGGCCCACCTTCACGGAGTCGGAGTCGCCCAGGGGGGCCACGGGCAGGTCGTCGGGCGGCTCCAGCATGCGGACCACGGCGACGTCGCTCTCCTCGTCCCCGGCCACGAAGTCCGCCTTGAAGCGTCGACCGTCGGCCAGCACGGCCTCGATCCGGTCCGCGGCGCCGACCACGTGGAAGTTCGTGTAGATGGTGCCGTCGGCGTCCACGACGAAGCCGCTGCCCATGCCGCCGAAGGGGGTCTGGCCCCGGTCGAAGGGGCTGCTGTGGGCCCCGTGGACCTCCAGGGTGACGACGGTGGGGGTGACGCGCTCGGCCACGTCGACGAAGAGCTGCTCCATGGCCAGCACGACCTGCAGGGGGTCCGTGACCTGGGCGTCGGCTGGGACCGCCGCGCTCAAGAGCAACGCCGTGAACACCGCCACGCCGGACCGCTTCGTCTTCGCCACCATGCAGGGCTCCTTCGGGCGGGGACCCGCCGACCTCATTCTCTCTCCGGACACCCGCCGCGCCCAGACGTTCCCCCGGCTTCGTCGATCGATAGGTCCTCGACGCGGCCGCGGCGAGGGGGCGGTCCCGGCGGGTGTATCGTCCGGAGGAGCGGTGCGGGGAGGAGCCCCGCTCCGTCGCAGCATCGACTCGAGGGAGGTGCCATGGCGCCCCGGATCCTGGTCGTCGAAGACGATCGCTACTTCGCCGGCATCCTGAGGGACTACCTGGGCTTCCTGGGCCTGGAGGTGGAGTCCGCGTCCGACGGGCAGGCGGGCTGGGAGGCGTTCCAGGACGCGCCGCCCGACCTGGTGCTCACCGACGTGCTCCTGCCCCGCCTGGACGGCCTGGAGCTGGCCAGCCGCATCAAGGGCAGCGCCGGCACCGTGGCACCGGTGGTGCTGATGTCGGCAGTCTACAAGGACCAGGCGGCGATCCAGCGCAGCCTGCGGCAGTCGGGGGCCGACGACTACCTGGTCAAGCCCTTCTCCATGCCGGAGCTGCAGGCGGTGGTCAGCCGGCACCTCAGCGGACTGAGCGAGCACGGCGCGGACCTGGACGTCTCCAACCCGGAGCTCGCGGTGGTGCGCTACCGCCCCGACGACGGCCTGCCGCGCTCGGGCCGCGTGCACAGCGGCTTCCTGGCCGCCCTGCTCATGAAGATCCAGCGGGTGGGCCACACCGGGGTCCTGGAGCTCCGGGATGAGTCCCGCTGGAAGAGGATCGTCTTCCTCAACGGCCGGCCGGTCTGGGCCGACGGCGACGCCAGCCGCGACCGCATGGGGACGATGCTGCTGGAGGAGGGGGTGATCGACCAGGCGGCGTTCGCCCGGGCGGTGGAGGCGATGCGCGCGCGGGACATCGACTTCGGCACCGCGCTGGTGGACGAGAAGGTGCTCAGCCCCGGGGAGCTCTACGGCCACCTGCAGACGCTGGTCGAGCGGCGCATCGTGGGTGCCTTCGCCTGGACGGTGGGCGAGTGGACCCTCAGCTCCGCCTTCCCCCGGCAGACCACCAGCTTCGAGCTCGCGCCCCTGGCTGTGGTCTGGAGGGGCCTGCGCGCTCACGGCGACGTGGCACAGATGCAGGGGGAGATGGCGCTGCACGAGCACCGCTACGTCGTGCCCACGGACCGCTTCCGGGCGGACTGGATCCAGCTCAAGGAGGAGGAGGGGGTCAGCTTCCTGGGCACCTTCCTGTCGGGCCACCGCACCGTGCGGGAGCTGCGGCAGATGGAGATCCTGTCGGACCGCGGGTTGGCCCGCGCCCTCTGGATGCTCTACCAGGCCGGGCTGGTCGCCTTCTCCGACGAGCCGGTGGACACGGAGGATCCGGCCGACGCCACCCTGGTCGGCGCGTCGATCACCTTCGAAGGGCCGTCCATCAGCGGCGGCCTCACCGCCCAGGGGGAGGTGGTCATCCACGACTACCTGCGCCTCTGGCAGGCGGACTTCTTCTCCATCTTCGGCCTGCGCTCGGACTCGTCGGAGGGGGCGATCCGCGCGGCCCTCGCCCGGGAGCCCCTGACCTGGAGCGTGGAGTCCCTGTCCGACGATCTGCCCACGGATCTGCGCCGCAAGGCCACCCAGCTGTGCCAGTGGGTGGAGGAGGCGCGTCGCACCCTGGCCTCGCCCGAAGCCCGCGCCCAGTACGGCAACCGGGTGCAGGAGGGCCTGACCGGCGTGTACCGCAAGGTCGCGAAGCCCGGACAGATGGAGGCGACGATGTTCTTCGAGCTCGGCAAGGGGCTCCTCAAGACCAAGGACTTCCGCGAGGCCGAGCTCAGCTTCGCCAAGGCCGTGGTGCGCGCCCCCGCCGTGGCCGAGTACATCGCCTACCAGGGTTGGGCCGTCTACCGGCGGGACAGCGGCAACGAGGACGCCTTCGGCTCGGCCCGCATGCTGCTCACCCGCGCCCTGACCATCGACCCGCACCTGACCATCGCCCACTACTTCCTGGGCGTGATGCACCGGGATCGCAAGAACTACCCCGAGGCGGTGGAGGCCTTCGAGGCGGCCACGCGGTTCGACCCCATGTTCGCGGCCGCGCAGAAGGCCCTGGAGCAGACCCGAGAGCTGGCCCAGGCGGGGCACTGAGCCCGGTGTCCGTCGATCTGGAGCGCCTGGAGCAGGTCTCCCCGGCCGTGGCCCGGGTCCTGCGGAGGCACCCGGACCTGCTGCCGTCGCGCGTCCTGCCCACCCGGGAGCAGCTGGCCGCCGCCGCCGCCGCCGCGGTGCCTGAAGCCCTGGCCGCCGACGACCCCGACGCCGCCATGGCGCGCGCCCTGCGTCGCCTGAAGTACCGCACCGTCGGCGGCCTGATCCTGCGCGACCTGGACGAGGGCCCCCCCGGCGCCGAAGCCATCTCCGCCTGCGTCTCCTGGCTGGCCGACGCCCTGGTGGACGCCGCGGTGACCTTCGCCGATCGGCGGCTCACGGCCCGGCACGGCCGCCCCCCCGCGTGGAGCCCCGGCGGCGGCTTCGTGGTCATCGCCCTGGGCAAACACGGCGGCGAGGAGCTCAACTACAGCTCGGACATCGACGTCATCTTCGTCACGGACGACGTGAGCGGGCGGACGGCCGGGCCCTCGCCCGTGGACGGGGTGCGCTTCGCCGAGCGGCTGGCCCGGCAGGTCGTGGCGCTGCTGCAGGAGCGCAGCGCCGACGGCTTCTGCTTTCGCGTGGACCTGGACCTGCGCCCGGACAGCAGCGCCGGGCCCACCACCATCAGCCTGGCCGCCGCCGAGCAGTACTACCTGACCTGGGGCCGGACCTGGGAGCGGGCGGCCTGGCTCAAGGCGCGGGCGTGCGCGGGCGATCGGGTCCTGGCCGCCGACCTGCTGGAGCGGCTGACGCCCTTCCGCTACCGCCGCTCCATGGACTTCGCGACGTTGGAGGACATCGCCCAGCTGCGCGATCGCATCGCGTCGGCTGCGCGGAGGGTCCCCCTGGAGCAGGACCTCAAGCGCGGGGCGGGCGGGATCCGGGAGCTGGAGTTCTTCCTGCAGTCGCTGCAGCTGGTCTGGGCGGGGCGGGAGGTCCGGCTCCGGGTGGCGGGCGCCATGCCGGCCCTGCGGCAGCTGGTCGCGACGGAGGTCCTGCCCGACGGCGTCGACGCGGCGGCCCTGGAGTCGGCCTGGCAGCTCCTGCGGGCGGTGGAGCATCGACTGCAGTGGCCCGAGGAGGCCCAGACCCAGCGCCTCCCGGCGGACGAGGCCGGGTGGCTGCAGCTGGCCGAGGCCTTCGACCAGCCCGCGTTCAACCGGCCCGAACGCCTGAGGGCGGCCCTGGTCGCGGCCCGCGCCACGGTGCAGGCCGCGTGGGAGACGCTGATGCTGCGGCCCGCGCGGGACGACGAGCCGTCCGACGCGGTGGATCCCTTCGCCAGCCTGGAGGAGCGGCAGGACGCCCTGCGCGCCCTGGGCTTCGCGGACCCGGAGGCGGCGGCGCGGCGGGTGGCGGAGTTCGCCCACGCCGGGCGCGACCGGCGCATGAGCAACGAGGCGTGGCGCCGGTTCCAGCGGGTGGCGCCCCGGCTCGTGGAGCTGGCTGCGGCCACGGGGGAGCCCGACCTCGCCCTCGCCCGCTGCAGCGCGTTCCTGCAGCGGGTGGGCGCGCGGGGCACCACCTTCTCGCTCCTGGAGGACCAGCCGGCGGTGGCGGAGACGCTGGTGCGGCTCTTCGCGGGCTCCGCGCACCTGAGCGAGCTCTTTGTGGCCCACCCCGAGCTCCTGGACGCCCTGGTGCTGCGGGGTCGGGGAGGAGAGCAGCGCCCCCGCGGGGAGGAGGCGCTGTGGGAGCAGCTTCGCGCGGACCTGGCGGCTCGGCCCGACGCCGACGACGCCATGATCGCCATGCGCACCCTGCGCACCGTCGAGCTGCTGCGCATCGGCCTGGCGGACCTGAGCGGCTCGCTGCTCGGCGACGGCCTGCCCAACCGCCAGCTGAGCGATCTGGCCGCGGCCACGGTCCGGGGGGCGGCGACGCTGGCGCTGCGCGGCATGGTGGCCCGGCACGGTCGACCCCGGGGTCCATTGGGGCCGGTGCCGCTGGTGGTGGTCGGCCTGGGCTCCCTCGGATCGCGCTGGATGTCCTACGGAAGCGACCTGGACCTGGCCTTCGTCTGGGGTGGTGCGTCGGGTCGAAGCGACGGAGAGCGCCCCATCGACGGCAGCCTCTGGGCCAGCCGGTGGAGCCAGCGCCTCATCACCGCCCTGACCGCGCCCACCCGCGAGGGCACCTGCTACGACGTCGACCTGCGCATGCGGCCCGACGGCAGCGGGGGCTCGGTGGTGGCGACGACCGAAGGCTTTGCCGCCTACTACGTCGCCCGCGCCCGCCACTTCGAGCGCCTGGCGCTCTGCCGCGCCCGCGTCGTGGCGTCCACGGAGCCCGGTTTGGAGGAGCTCTGCTCGGACATGCTGGCCGCCGCCATCGCCACCGACGACGCCCCGGGCCTGGTGGCCGAAGCCCGGGAGATGCGCCGTCGCCAGCGGGAGCAGCTGGGCCCCCTCGCGCCCGGGCAGCACGCCCTCAAGCGCGGTCCGGGCGGGCTGGCCGATCTGGAGTTCGCGGTGGCTGCGATGCAGTGCACCCGCCCCGACGGGCACCCTGCGCGGCGCTGCCCGGACCCCCTCGACGCCCTGGAAGCGGCGGCGAGCGACGGCCTGGTCTCCGCGTCCCAGGCGGCGGAGGCGCGGGCCGCGTGGACGCTCCTGCGGCGGGTGGAGGCGCAGCTGCGCTTGCGGTCGGGGCGGGGAGCGGACAGGCTTGTGCTGCCTTCGCGCGACGGCGCGGGGGTTGCCGCGGCGCTGAGCACCGATCAGGACAGCCTGGATCGGGACCTGACCGCCGCTCGCCGGGGCCTGGGCGCCCTGGCGGACGAGCTGCTCAAACGGGTCGAAGCAGGGCGCTGAGGCCCGCTGGTGGAGGAACGATGGCCGAACAGGTGGTGCAGACCGGTCGACTGGGGGAGCTGCCGCTCGTCGATCTCGTGATGTCGGCCTGCCGGATGAAGCACCCCTCCATCCTGCGGTTGGAGCGCGGAGGCCACCGCCGGGAGTTCTTCTTCCGCGACGGCGAGCTCAAGGCGCTGGTCACCACGAACCCCGCCGAGTCCCTGACGGCCATGCTGGTGCGGCGAAAGAAGCTGCAGTCCGGCGTGGCCGAGGCCGCGCGGGAGGTGGCGGAGCGCGACGGCATGGGCGAAGCCAGCGCGTTGATGCGCGATCGCCTGATGCCCATCCCCGAGCTGGTCAAGGAGATGAACGTCTGGGCGACGCTCCTGATGGTCTCCTCATTCGGCTGGACCGACGGTCTCTGGTCCATCGTCCTGGAGTCGGTGGAGAACGCCCCTCCGGACACGCTGCTCGAGCTCCACCTGCCGGCCACCCTCCTGCGCGGCGTGGGCAAGAAGCTGACCCTGGCGAACATCAAGGGCCCGCTGGAGCCCTTCTTCGAGGACGCGCCCCGGCGGGCGGAGGATCCGCCCTTCGCCGCCGTCGCCTTCGACCTGGACGCGCGGCAGCAGGCCCTGCTGGACGCCCTGGACGGTCAGCGCACCCTGCGGGAGCTCGTCACCTTCTCCCCCATCCCCGAGGAGGAGGCCCTGCGGCTGCTGTACGTGCTCCAGCGCCTGGGCATGCTGGAGTTCGGCGGCGACAGCGGCCCGACCATGGCCACCCAGCGATCGGAGTCCCAGCCCGCCATGCCCGCGCCCCGCATGCCCGCACCCGCTCCCGAGCCGCCCAGCCAGACGGGCGCCGAGGGCGGTCTGGACTGGGGCTCCATCAAGTTCAGCCGCCGGGAGACCACCGACCGCGCAGGCCACTACGCGGCGTCCAAGTCTGGCCAGCCCGAGCGCCTGACCGCCACCGGCAAGCTGTCGGCGGTGGAGGTCGGGCGGGCCCAGGGCCCCATGGACATGGAGGACATCCCGCCGGAGCGCGCCGGGGCGTCCGCGGGCCTGTCCAGTCTGTTCGACGGGCTGGAGAACCTGTCGGATCCAGCCCCCCGCCGCGGGGGTCAAGCCGCCCCGGGGTGGTCGCGGCGGCGGCACGTGGAAGGCCGCCACCGACCCCACGCCCCCCCCTCCGCGGGAGCCCTCGGACCCCATGGGGGACGACGACGACGACGGCGACTTCCCCATCCCGGGCCTGGGCGACGGAGCGCCGGCCGCGGCGTCCAGCCCAGCGGCCGGTGAGGCCCCACCGAGGGCGCCGGGCGTCACGATCGAGCCGTCCGATTGGGCGCGGATGTCCAGCAAGGACAAGGACCGCGTGCGCTCGGTCGTGGGGGAGCTCCGCCGGATGGACGAGCAGAACTACTTCCAGTGGTTCTCGCTCACCCCCGAGGCGCCGCAGTCGGCCATCAAGAAGGCCTTCTTCAACAAGGCCCGGCTGTACCACCCCGACGCGCTGATCGACGAGCCGGAGGTCTACCGGCACGTCGCGGAGACCATCTTCGGCCGCTACTCCCAGGGCTACGAGACGCTGGACGACGCCGAGCTCAAGGACAAGTACGTGCGCAAGCACATCCTGGGCGAGAAGGACGAGGACGAGCTCGCCATGGAGAAGGTCCAGGCGATCCTGGCCGCCGAGGGCGCCTTCCGCGACGGCATGCGCCGCTTGCAGAGCGGGCAGCTGGGCCCCGCGCTCAAGAAGTTCAAGGAGGCGGTGGAGGGCTACGACGAGGAGGCCGAGTACGTCGCCTACTACGGCTACACGCTGTTCCGGGCCCGCGTGGCCATCAACGCGGCGGAGGCCGATCGCGGCATCGACCTGATCAAGAAGGCCACGGAGCTCAAGCCCATGGCCAACAAGCCCTGGCACCTGCTGGGCAAGGTCTACCTCCAGAAGGAGCGGGAGGACCCGGCGCGCGCCAAGAAGTACCTGCGCAAGTCGCTGCAGCTGAAGGCGGACGACCCCGAGTGCGTGCGCGACTACCGGCGCGCCGACGAGCTCGAGAAGTCCGGCGGGTCCAAGAAGGAAGAGAAGGCGGGCGGCCTGAAGGGCCTGTTCGGCTTCGGCAAGAAGAAGGGCGAGCCAAAGAAGGACGACCTGGACTTCGATCCCGAGGATCTGGACTTCGATTTCTGAGCCGCGCCTGCGTTCAGCCCCTGGCGCGCGGGACTTGCTAGGCTGCCGCCCCATGCGACGTCTGCTGCTGCTGCCCCTGTTGCTGCTCCTGCTGCCCTCCACGGCGTCGGCGCAGATGATCGCCAAGTCGGTCGAGCTGGACTTCCACGCCAGCTACTACAACTTCACCGACGTCGGCGGCTTCGACGAGGACAACAGCGTCAAGCTGGAGAACATCCAGGACACGCTGCTGCTGGGCGGGCGCTTCGGCATCCACTTCACCGAGTGGATCGCGATGGAGGCCACGATCGGCGTCGGGGAGACCCGCTCGGACGACACCCTGCGCGCCACGTCCTACGTCAACGGCCACGTCGACGCCGTCCTGCACCTGCCCTTCCCCTACGTCGTGCCCTACTTCGCCGTCGGCGCGGGCGTCGCGGCCTACACGATCCGCCCCGAGTACGCCGCCGGCGCAGGCCCCGCCGATGCCTCGCGCGTCTACCGGGACCCCCACTTCGACTCCGCCGCCCGGGCCCCGGCGGAGAACGTCATCGCGTACCGGAACGAGGACGGCGACTTCCTCTTCGCGGCCGGCGGCGGCGCCAAGTTCCTGCTGTTCGAGCAGACCCAGGGGGAGGCGGGCTTCGCCTTCGGCCTGCGGCTGGACGTCCGCTACAAGCTGACGGTCGGCGCAGAGGACGAGACCGACGGCGTGCCCACCCTGGTCGTCGATCAGAACCGTCCGGTGGACCTGGAGGGGCACCCCTTCGCCACCGACTACAACGGCGTCTTCTCACACATCGAATTGGGCGGCGGCGCCTTCATCCTCTTCGGCGGCGGCACCGGGCCGGACAAGGACAAAGACGGCATCCCCAACCGCACGGACGCCTGCCCCGAGGACCCGGAGGACAAGGACGACTTCGAGGACCTGGACGGCTGCCCGGACCTGGACAACGACCAGGACAACGTGCTGGACGAGGACGACGCCTGCATCAACGAGCCCGAGGACCGCGACGATTGGGAGGACGAGGACGGCTGCCCGGACCTGGACAACGACGGCGACGGCATCGCGGACACCAAGGACGAGTGCCCCATGCGCGCGGAGGACGAGGACGGGTTCGAGGACCGCGACGGCTGCCCGGACCTGGACAACGACCAGGACGGCTGGCTGGACCCCGACGACGGCTGCGCCAACGCCCCGGAGAACTTCAACTCCTACCTGGACGACGACGGCTGCCCGGACGAGATCCCCAGCGACCTGATGGAGTTCGCCGGCGCCATCCCCGCCATCCAGTTCGAGGTGAACTCGGCGCGGCTCAAGCGCAGCTCCCACAAGATCCTCAACAAGGCCGCCAGCGCCCTGAGCAACTACCCCGACCTGTCGGTGGAGATCGCGGGACACGCCAGCTCGGAAGGCGACGACGACTACAACATGGAGCTGTCGCAGGAGCGCGTGCTGTCGGTGCGGGAGTACATGATCAACCGTGGCATCGACTCGGCGCGCCTGACCGCCCGGGGCTACGGCGAGACCCAGCCGGTGGCCAACAACGACACCGAAGAGGGCCGCCGAATCAACCGCCGCGTCGAGTTCCGCCTGACGCGCATGCGGTAGCGCTCCGTGGCGTGGCCGCGCATCGTCGTGCACGCCGACATGGACGCGTTCTACGCCTCCGTGGAGCAGCTGGACGATCCCTCCCTGCGCGGCCGGCCGATCCTGGTGGGCATGGACTCCGACCGCAGCGTGGTTCTGACGGCGAGCTACGAGGCCCGGCCCTTCGGCGTCGGCAGCGCGATGCCCATGTCGAAGGCGCGGCGGCTGTGCCCCCAGGCGTTGATCGTGCCCCCCAACTTCGAGCGCTACAGCGCCGTCAGCCGGCAGATCATGGGCGTGTTCGCCGACTTCTCCCCCGACGTGGAGGCCATCTCCCTGGACGAGGCCTTCCTGGAGATGACCGGCACCACCCGCAGGTTTCGGACCCCGGGGGAGCTCGGGCGGCAGCTCAAGGCGGCGGTGAAGGAGGCGACGGGGGGACTCACCGCGAGCGTGGGCATCTCCGGAACGAAGTACGTCGCCAAGGTGGCCAGCGACCTGCGCAAGCCCGACGGCCTGACGGTGGTGCGACCGGACCGCGCGCGCGCCTTCCTGGCGCCCCTGCCCGTGCGGCGGCTGTGGGGGGTCGGCCCCAAGACGGAGGAGCGGCTGGCGGCGGCGGGCTACACGCACATCGGCCCCATCGCCGACGAGGACGAGGCCACCCTGGAGCGCAGCCTGGGGCGGTTGGGCCTGCACCTGCAGCGCCTGGCCCGGGGGGAGGACCCGCGGCGGGTGCAGACGCGTCGGCGGGCCCGCTCGGTGGGCTCGGAGCGCACGCTGGCCGAAGACGTCAGCGACCTGTCGGCCATTCAGGAGCACCTGCGCACCTCGGCGGAGAACATCGGCGGGCGGCTGCGGCGCAAGAGCTTGCTGGCCGGCGGGGTGCGGGTGAAGCTGAAGACGGCGTCGTTCCAGGGGCTGTCCCGGCAGGCGGTGCTCAAGCACCCCACCGACGTGGGCGCCGACCTCTACCAGGCCGCCCTGCCCCTGCTGGCCCAGTTCCCCACCGACGAGCCCTTCCGGCTGGTGGGCCTGGCCGCCTACGACATCGTGCGGCCCGACGACCCCGTGCAGCTCCGGCTCTTCGACGGCCGCCCCCGCAAGGCGGCCCTGGAGCGGGCGGTGGACGCGGCGAGGCAGGCCTTCGGGGACGGCGCGGTCGTGCGGGCCGAGCGCCTGGGCGCCGCCGCATGGTCGGGCCCGAACCTGGACTTCGTGGAGGAGGCGGCCGACGAGGCCGGGCACTGGGAGCGGGACGAGGGCGCGGACTGGGAGCCCGAGGAGGGGGATTGGGAGGAGGAGGAGTGGGGGGAGGACCCGGGGTGAGGCGATTCAGCGCACGCGACCAAAGAGGATGGAGAGGGCGCCCAGAGAGTCCGGGAAGCCCCCGTCGCTCGCCGCGGAGACCAGGTCGGGCAGCCCGTCGCCGTTGACGTCGCCAAACTCCCGGGCCCACCCTGCGATCGAGAACTCGCCGCCGGAGAATCCGGCCAACGCGGTGGAGGTGTCGGTGTCGGTCCACCCATCGGGTGGCCGGACCACGAGCATGCCCTGGTAGCCCAACTCTGGTTCGGTGGTCGTGCCCACAATCAGCTCGGTCTGCCCGTCCAGGTCCAGGTCTCCCGCGGTCAGCGCCCCGCGGCCGAAGTAGATGACCCCGGGATGCGCCCGGACGACGGCGGTCAGGCTGAACACGTTCTGGCCGTCCGGTTCCAGCAGGTACTCCAGGCCCACCACGGCGACGTATCCGCCGCCGGAGTCGGGCCAGGCGGGGGGCGGGCTCCAGGGGGGCGCCGATGGCGAGCTCAGGCCAGCCGTCGCCGTCGGTGTCCGGCAGCAGGGCGAGGGACGAGCCGAAGTCGCCGATGGGGTTCTCTGTGCCGGATGCGTGAAGCCGGGAGTCGAGCTCCTCCACCACGATGGGCGCGCCCGGGGTGAGGGGGCCGCGGAGCGCGTGGACCTTGCCCCGGAAGGGGTCGGCGATGAGCAGCTCGCCCGCGCCGTTTCCGTCCAGATCGGGGAGGGGGAGCAGGGTGCGGCCGCTGCTCGCGCCCAATTCGGAGGACGCTCCATCCGCGTAGCGAACCACGCCCAGCGCGTCCTCCTTGAGGAGCACCCCGCCGACGGCGAGGTCCGCGCCACCCATGATGAAGACGGCGCTGCTCGTCCAATCCAGGTCGACTCCGTCGGAGAATGCCGCCTCGGAGCGTCCGTCCCCATCCAGGTCTCCCGCCCAGGCTGCGCTCGGCGCCCACCACTCGTCGTCCGATGCAGCCCGGACAATCGCCGGGGCGGCGCCCAGGCTGAACTCCCGGCGGGTGTTCAGGAGCGAAGCGGGGACGGCGTAGAGGGAGCCCGATCCGGGGACG
>CALCXL010000861.1 GCA_937907595.1 uncultured Pseudomonadota bacterium | reverse complement strand
CGAGGGACGCCCTACAGCGCCACGCTGTAGGAGGGGGACACAGGTTTCTCAGGAGCCCCCGTCGTCGCCCAGGCCGGACGGCTCCCGCGCGTCGCGCCCCGCCGTCGCCCCGTCCTCCAGCAGGTGGAGGTTCCGGCGGATCCCCGCGAAGTCGTCGCCGCTGGCCAGGTGCTGGCGGTAGACGTCGATGGCTCCTGCGCGATCGCCCTTCTGCAGCAGGCGCCTGGCCAGGAAGTCCGTCTCCCCCCGGTAGAAGACGGCGGCGCGCGCCACCATCGGGGCGCTGAGGAAGGCCTCGAGGGCCAGATCCCGCGCCGCTCGGTAGCGACCCTCGTCGTGGGCCACGTTGACCCGCGCGAGCAGGGAGGCCAGCCCGCACCCGCGCAGCCCGGCCGCCAGCGGGGCGTCCGGCGGCTCGGTGAAGCCCTCCAGGGGGTTGTGGCAGGCGCTCAGGAGCGCGTCGACGTTCGGCGCAAACCACCGCCCCCGCGCGGTTCGGGGCGCCACGAACTCCAGGAAGGGGTGGTCGTCCGTGATGAGCGGCGCGTCGCCGACGTAGGACGCGACGTCCGCGGGACCCACCACCAGGGTGGCCAGGATGCTGTCGGCGTCGCCGTATTGGATCGCCGCGAGCTCCGCCTGGACCTCGGGCTCTTCCATCCGTCGCCTCCAGGTGGCGATGTCCTGGGGCGCGCCGCCCGCCCGGCCCACGATCCACAGGTCGAAGTTGTCCAGGTAGACCCAGGTCTCGGGGAACACGCTGGCCAGGGTGCCGACCACCGATCGGGTGAGCTCGGGGGGGATGTCGTCGATGGGCATCCACTGCGTGATCGTTCCGCCGGGCTTCAGCCGCGCCGCCGCCCGCTCGTAGAACTCCTGGGTGTAGAGGTTCACCGCTCCCGCCGACCAGGGTTGCAGCGGCTCCATCATCACCGCGTCGTAGACCGGCTCCGCCCGGGCCAGGAAGTTGCGACCGTCATCGATGGTGACGTGCACGCCATCGCGCTCGAGCAGCCGGTCGTTCCAGTCGGCGAACCACCGCGCCCCCGCCTCCACCATCGCGCGGTTCAGGTCGACGCAGTCCAGCCGCTTGAGGCCGTGGCGCATGGCCGACGCGAAGGACTGCCCGGTCCCGAAGGCGATGCCGACCGCCCGGTCCTGCGCCGCCGAGTGGAGCATGGAGAGGTGGCCCAGCATGCGGTGGGAGCCCCCCGTGCCCGCCACCCACACCGACTGGATCCAGATGCGCCGCACCGGCGGGTCCGAGTGGTCGGCCACCATGACCGTGGACGTCACCCCCTCCTCCAGGTGCAGGATCTTGCTGCCGGGCGGGAGCCGCGCCTGGTACAGGTCCTCCAGGTGCACCCGCCCCGCCGAGCCGGCGGACAGCAGGACCGCCGCCACGACGGCCACTGCCCAGGCCCTGCGCCCCTCGGTCTGGCCCGCCCGGGGCCGCGCCACCCAAGCCCCCAGCACCAGGTTGCCCGCCGCGAGCGCCTGCACCGCCCCCAACACCCCGATCATCGGCAGCAGCGCGAACCCGGCGGCGAGGGACCCCAACACCCCGGCCAGCGTGTTCCAGATGTACAGCCGGCCGACCTCGCGCCCCACGTCGTCGCGGCCGGCGGTGACGGCCCGGGCCAGGGCAGGTCGCCCCCATCAGGAGGGCGGGCAGCGCCATGATGGCGACGCAGAGCGCGATGGCGAGCAGCTGCCCCTGTGCGAAGGGCAGGGCGTCCGACTCCAGGATCCAGGGCGCCTGCCCCACCACGAGCAGGAGCAGCGGGAAGACGAGCAGCGCGCTGGCCCCGATGCCGAGCTGCAGGAAGCCGAACCAGCGGACGGGGGAGGCGCTGCGGTCTGCGGCCCTCGCGCCCAGCCAGCTCCCCAGCCCGATGCCGCCGATCACCGTGGCCAGGATCGTGGAGTACGCGTAGGTCGTTGTGACCAGGACCAGGCCCACCAGACGGGTCCAGATCACCTCGTGGGCCAGGCCCAGGAAGCCGGCCGCCGCCCCGAGCATGAGCACGCCCCGGCCGGTCGATCGCCCCCCGGGCTGGGGGGGAGGTGAGGGCGGCACGTCGGGCTGCCCCGCCGCCAACCGGAGCGCGGCGAAGGCGATCGCGAAGTTGGCCAGGGCCGCGGCGGCGTTGGTCGCGGCGATCCCGAAGGCTTCGATGGCGAAGAAGCCCGTGCAGACCACGCCGACGAAGGCCCCCAGCGTGTTGATGGAGTAGAGGCGGCCCAGGTCCTGCCCGCGGGTGTCGACGTCCTGGGCGATCCAGCGCGACAGGATCGGGAGCGTGGCCCCCATCGCCGTCGTGGGCACCAGCAGCAGCAGGAAGCAGAGGGGGGCGGTGACTGCGAGCGCGGCGGCGTGGGGGGCGTCGGCGGGCACCAGGAGGGCGGGCAGTCCCCCCACGGCGTTGATGGCGGCCGGCATCAGCAGCGCCGCGGCGCCGATCAGCGCCTCCAGGGCGGCGTAGGCCCGGATGGGGGAGCGCAGGCGGTGGGTGACGCGCGACGCGAGCAGGCTGCCCAGGCCCAGTCCGGCCATGAAGGTCGCCAGCACCAGGGAGACGGCGATGGACGTCGCGCCGACCTGCAGGATCAGCAGCCGGACCCAGAGCACCTGGTAGACCAGGGCGCACGCGCCCGAGACGAAGAAGACCGCGAGCAGCGGGGCGCGGCGGGGAGGTGCGGGGCCGGTGGGCACGTCGCAGCTTACCGGACCGGTCTGCGGCTGCGCGTCACCCGACCAGCGCGGATCGGGTCGCCGCCCCCCGAGCGGGGGGGGACGTGGGTGCGTGGCATACTCGCGGCCCGCGACCCGCCCCCGCCGGCCGCCTGGAGGTTGCCCGTGGCGTCGCCCCGATCGCTCCGGCATCCCAGCGTCACCGAGCGCGCGTTCATGGCGGTGATCGTGATCGGCGGCTTCGCGGCGCTCCGCCTGGCCCAGATGAGCTCCATCTCCCTGAGCCCCTGGGACCACGAGTGGCACCTGCTGGGCACCCTGGCCCTGGATCTGGACGCCGGCCACGCGAAGCTGGGCTCCCTCCGCGAGTTCGTACAGGCCTACCGCTACGAGCACACCAGCTCCCTCATCACCCAGGTCCTGACCGCGGCCCTCTCCCAGGTCTTCGGCGTGCACGCCCTCACCCAGCGAGCGACCTCCCTGCTGGCGGAGCTGCTCTGCGTGGGGCTGCTGAGCCAGGTCCTGCTGCGCCGCGCCCCGGGCTGGGCGGTGCTGCCGGCCCTGCTGCCGTGGCTGCTCCCGATCCCCTGGGCCGTCGACTGGCTGCTCTCGCCCTACGGGAACCACACCGAGTTCCTCTGGGTGGGCCCCGCCGGGCTGGCCCTGGGTCTGGGCCTGCCCCTGGAGGGGGAGCGGCTGCGGCGGTGCTGGCCGGCGGGTCTCGCGGCGGCGCTCCTCGTCAAGCTGTACCCGCCCCTGCTGGCGGTCGTGATCGCGATCGGCGCTGCGTGGCTGGTGCGGCGGGCGCAGGCGGGGATGCCCTGGCGGCGGGTCGCGGGGTTGGCGATGGCCGGCGTGGCGGCGGCCGCGGCGATCGCCGTCAGCGTCGTGCCGCACGCGCTCCCGAACACGGACTCCCTGGAGCGCCTGGCCCAGCCCGAGGGCTGGCCCGCGCTCTGGAGTCACATGCTCCCCCAGGTCGGCGCGCCGCTCCCAGCGCTGCACATCGCCGCGTTGCTCGCCGCTGCCGTCGCCGCTGTCCGCCGGGAGTCCCGCGCGCCCGCCCTGTTCGCCCTGGCCTGGTTCGTGGGCGCCTTCGCCGCCGCCACGTTCGTGCGCAACCCCGCCGACCGCTACTTCCTGCCGGCCCTCTTCGCCTGCCTCCTGTGCGCCACCGTGGCGGCCACGGCGCCCCGGGGTTGGTGGCGGGTGCCGGGGCTGGTGGTCTGCCTGCTGCTGGCTCAAGCCAACCTCCACCACGCCCGGCTGAGCGTGCGGCCGGAGCTGTTCGCCTCCGCCGCCGATCGCGACAGCCTCGGCCTCGACGCCCGGTTGGGCGTGCTCTGCGCCGCGCCCGACGAGCTCCCCTGGCTGGCGGACATGCTGCGCGGTCATCGGGGCTCTGCCTGGGTGGGCGGGCTGCCAGGGCCCCCCGAGCGCGGCGTCTACTGCGGGCACCTGGGGCCGCGTCAGTTCGAGCTGCTCGACCGGCTGCGATCGGGGCACTGGGCGCCCCCGGAGGGCGACGCCGACGAGGCCCTGCGCGCCATGGGGGCGGGCCTGTGGATCAGCCACGGTCGCTCGATCCCCACGCTGCAGGATCGCCTGGGGGAGTGGGCGTTGCCCGACTCCGTCCGGGAGCGGCTCCTGGAGGGAGCTCGAGCCGAGGCCGCGGCCACGTCGCTGGGGCGCTGAGGGGCGCTTGGAGTCGCCTCGGTCGCCGCCGGATCAGAACCGGTAGGCGACCCCGTAGCGAATGGCGAATCCGTCCACCAGGAACGAGTAGAAGGCGCCGACGTGCACGGCCAGGCCGCTCGTCTTGTTGGGCAGCCCCTCCAGCTCCACGCCGACCATGGGGAAGACCAGGGGGTCGGCCTTCATCTGCACGCCGACGTAGGTCAGGGCCAGGATCTCGAAGCGGGACTTCTTGGCGAAGTCGAAGTAGATGGGCCGCCAGGTCACGCCCATGAGGATCTGGGAGGTGGCGACGGTCTGCTGCAGCTCGCCGTTGATGGTGATCCGTTCGGGGGCCGTCGGCAGGTTGTAGACGACGCCCGGGCGCAGCCAGGGCAGGGGCATGAACTCGACGCCCAGCAGCAGCGTGCCGGTGGGCGTCATCTCGATCTCGTCCTCGTAGTTGCCCAGGTACTCGCCGCGAAAGGTCTGCGACGTGGTCAGGCCCACCTCCAGGAAGGGGGACTTGGGGCCCTTCTTCTTCGGATCCGGCTCGGGTTCGTCGTCGTCGACTTCGGCCGGCGCTGGCTCCTCGGCCTCCTCCCCAGCAGCGCGCGCGGGCGCCGCGGTGGCCGACATCAGCAGGAACGACAGCAGGCCGCGGCCCGCGGCGGCGGACGGCAGGGGGTGTCTCACGGTCTGCACTCAGCTGCCCGGCTGTTCAACCACGATCGGCTCGCCCTTGGGCTTCTCGGCGTGCACCACCAGGATCTTGGTGGGCTTGGTCGTGAAGGCCGGCGACGGGGAGCCCTGGATCGCGGTCTCAAAGGCGTCGGTGCCGGTGCCCGCCTTCGCCTCGATCAGCTTGAAGGCCGGCTCCTTTGCGTCCCCGAAGGACGCCACGTACTCGAACTTCACTTGCTGGCCGCTCGTCAGCTTCACCGTCGCCGAGGGCTGGAGGTAGAACTTCTTGTCCTTCTCCTTGAGCACGACCTTGAACTTGCCGCCGGTCGCCAGCTTGTCGGCCGCCAGCGCCGTGCTCGGGCTCCCCACCAGCGCCAGGCCCATGCCCGCCGCCACCATCGCTCCAAAGTCCCGTCGTCGCATGCTGATCCTCGTTGGGTGGATTCGCAGCTTCGCCCCGAAAAACCTCAAAGGTCCAGCGCCAGCCGAAAGCCGAGGTAGGTGAAGACCCGCTGGGGGTCCGTGGTCAGCCGGCAGGCCAGCTCGCACTGCCGCAGGGTGCTGGCCCAGGACCCGCCGCGGCAGATGCGGTGGTCGTCGTCCCGTGCGCTGGCCGTCCACTCGGTCACCCCGCCGGCGACGTCCCGCAGCCCGTAGGGGGAGACGTCGTCCGCGCAGGTCCCCAGGACCTGGGGCTGGGGGCGACCGGCCTGGGCGTCGCGGTTCCAGCAGAACGTGGCTTCCCTCGCGTTCCCCCAGGGAAAGGCGCGGCCGTCGACGCCGCGCGCCGCCTTCTCCCACTCCAACTCGGTCAACAGGCGGTGGGGTCGGCCGGTGACCTCGCTGCGCCAGGCCGCGTAGGCCTCGGCGTCGTCGGCGCTGATGGCGAAGACCGGGAAGCGCAGGTCCCAGGTGTCCCCCTGGGCGTCGGCCTCGGGGACCGCGTAGCGACCGTCGACGGGGCGGGCCAGGTAGCGCTCGGCGTCTTCGGACAGGCCCCCTCCCTGGCGGGGGACCCGGGCCCAGGCCTGCTCGGGGTCCCGGGCGTGCAGCGCGTCCAGGAACGCCAGGTACTCGCCCACCATCACGGGCTCCTCGGCGGCGAAGAAGCTGTCGACGGAGGCCACGTGGGGCTTCAGGGCGTCGATGGTGCCGGCCTCCGCACCCACCCGCGCGGGTCCGCCGGGCACGTAGCAGAAGCCTTCGGGGACCTCGGCGGGAAGGGGGACCGGCGCCGCGCTGGCGTCCCAATGGCCGCCGCGTGGGATGTGCAGGGGGTAGGGGACCTCGGGTCGGCCGGGGAGCCGGAGCCGCAGCCGCCACGAGCCCTGGGCCAGGGGCACCTCCACCAGGGGGGTCCGACCCAGGGGCTGGGGGTCGAGCAGGCGAAGGCGCAGGCCGTCGTCCTCGTAGCGCTGGGCCACGACCTCGGCGCCGGGGGGATCGGTGGTCAGGGACACGGCGCCGTCGCCGCGCAGCAGGGCCCGCAGGGGACCGTCGTCGTAAGCCCGGACGCGCAGCTCGTACAGGGCCTGCTCGGCGCTGTCGCCGCGAAGCTCGGCCTCCTCCATGCGGGCCCAGTAGGCGCGGGCCAGGAAGCCGCGGGCGCGCTTGTTCCCCGGGTCGTGGGCCAGGGCGCGCTCGCCGGCCACCACGGCCTCACCCCAGGCGCGCGCCGCGGCGAGCTGGAGGGCGTCGCGCCGCTTCCGGGCGGCCAGCAGCGGGGTCTTCTCCGCGACCGGGGTCCAGGTGTTCGTCTGCGCCTCGAGCCCGGCCAGGTGCTCCTCCTCCGCCGCGGTCTGCTCGCGCGCGGCGCGGAACTCCTCCCACCAGCGGGCCGCGTCCTCTATGTGGGCCATCGCCTCGGTGCGGCGCCGGGCGCCCTCCAGCCACTCCTCGATCTCGTGGGCCAGGTCCCGCCCGTCGGGCTGCCGGGCGCCGGGCTCGCGGTCCAGGGCGCGCAGGCAGATGGCGGCCAGGTCGGCGGGGATCTGGCGATGCGGTGCGCGGTCGCGGGGGTCCTGGGCGTCCTCCTGGACCACGCGCCGCAGGTAGGCCAGGGGGTCGCGCCCGGGAAAGGGGGTCGCGCCCGTGAGGATCTCGTAGAGGATCGAGCCCAGGCTCCAGACGTCGGTGGGCGGGCCGATGGCGGCGCGCTCCCCCCGCGCCTGCTCCGGGCTCAGGTAGCCGGGGGTGCCGGTGGCCGCGCCGTCGCGGGTGACGTCCGGGCGGGCGGGTCCGTCCTCGTCCAGGGGCTCGTCGGGGGTCGACACCAGACGCGCCAGGCCCCAGTCCAGCAGCAGGACCTCACCGAACTCGCCGAGCATGATGTTGTCGGGCTTGAGGTCCCGGTGCACGACGCCGCGCCGGTGAGCGTAGCCGGCGGCCAGGCAGACCTTGACGAAGGCCCCCAGCAGGCGGCGCAGGTTCCATCGCCGGGACAGCTGTTTGTCGCCGGCGTTGATGCGCAGCAGCACCTCCGCCAGGGAGACGCCGTCCACCTTCTTCATCGCGTAGTACAGCTGCCCCCGGTCGGTCACGCCGAGCTCGTGCACCGGCACGATGTGGGGGTGCTCCAGTTGGGCCGTCAGCTGGGCCTCCGCCACGAAGCGGGCCAGCCGGGCCTCCGTGAGGCGACCGGGATCACGCACGACCTTGATCGCGAGCCGCCGGCCCAGATCCCGGTCCAGGGCCTCCACCACCCGCCCCATGCCGCCGCTGCCCAGCTCGCCCACCACGACGTAGCGGCCGATCTGCTCCTGGCTGCTGACTGTCTCCAGGTACCCCGTCGTGCGCGCGCCCGCGTCCTCGATGTCCAGCGTCGGCGCGAAGCCCATGCGGTCCTGGCCGGCCCAGACGTCCATGCCCAGGGCGGGGACCTCCAGGCGGGCGCCGGCCGCGTCGGCCTCCTGGGACTCGCCGGGAGAGGGGAGGGCGGAGTCGACGTCGTGCTGCAGCGTCGGCGGCAGGCTCACGCCCAGGCGGCGCAGGATCGCCAGGGGTTGGCGATCGCCGTCCCCCTCGTCGCCCACGGCCTGCTCGAGCTCCCGGTTGAGGTCGCGATCCGCCACGGATGGAGCCTATCGCGGATGGCGCCGCCCTGCCCCTGGCCGGGTCGGCGTCGCCGGCGCTGGGGAGACGGGGGTCGTGCGATTCGGACCGCAGGCCGGTATTCTCGGCCCCCGGAGGACCTCACCATGACCCTGCTTCGCGCCCTGCTCTCGACCTGCTTTCTCGTCCTGGCCTTCGCCGGGCTCGCGACGATCGCGGGCTGCCCGCCGGCCTACGACGACGACGACAGCGGGGACGACGACGACAGCCCCAGCGAGACCAGCGCGCTCTGCACCGGTCCCGGCTGCTCGAACAGCACGGACTGCCCCGCGGCGGAGCCGGCGGACGGCGACGCCTGCACCTTCAACGGGAACTGCCACTACTGCGAGGGGGGCAGCGACGAGGCGGCGGGCTTCACCTGCGACGGCTCGAGCTTCAGCGCGCAGGGCACGTACACCTGCAACCCCTGATCGGGTGACTGCGAGGCGATCGCCCCCTGCGACCGCCACCAGGTGTCCGCTCCCGCCGCAACGGATCGGCCCGCGGCCCTTGACGTGACGCCGTGGCGCCGGCTGTTCTGTGCTCATGAACCGCCTGCTCTTCCTGCTCCTCGCCCTCCTGTCGACCTCCCTCCTGGTGGGCTGCCCGCCCGCGGAGGAGACGGACGACGACGACACCACGCCGCCCGACGACGACGACACCCCGGCCACGGACGACGACGACGCGGCCGACGACGACGACGCGGCCGACGACGACGACGCGGCCGATGACGACGACGCGGCGGCGGACGGCGAGTGCGAGGCGGTGACCCAGCTGTCCTGCGGCGGCAAGATGAACCACAGCTACACGAACAACGGTGCCGGCTCGACCGACCTGGTCAACTTCTACGCCTGCCTGGACGGCGAGCGCTGGACCGGCCCCGAGTACACGTACAGCTTCACCGCGCCCGTCGACGGCGAGTACGAGCTGACCCTCACCGGCATGACCGAGGACCTGGACCTGATGGTGCTGAGCGGCCCCGCCCCCTGCGAAGGCGGCAACTGCGTCGACCAGTCCATCAACCCGCCCGGTGAGGACGAGGACCTGGCCTGGACCGCGACCGCCGGCGAGAGCTTCTTCATCGTCGTGGACGGCTGGGACGACGCCGAGTCGGCCTACGACATCGAATTGACCTGCCCCGACGACATCGGGGACGATGACGACGACTCCGCAGACGACGACGACGCGGTGGACGACGACGACTCCACGGACGACGACGACGCGGTGGACGACGACGACTCCTCCTCGGACGACGACGACCTGCTCGACGACGACGACTCGTCCGACGACGACGACTCGGCCCGCTGAGGGGAGGCGGCCCCAGCGGCGGCCCGATCGGGGTTCATCGCCGCGGATCCTCGCCTGAGACCGCGGGTTCCCGGCGGGTCCTGAGGCGACGCGTCGGGGTGGCCCCGCTGCGCGGGTTCGCGATCCTGGCCCTCCTGCTGGGGCTCGCCGCCTGCGACGACCGGCCGGTGGACTACGACGGCGACGGGGCCCCCGATGCCGTCGACTGCGAGCCCGAGGACCCCGACGCCTATCCGGGCGCCCCCGACTGGTTCGGTGACGACATCGACCAGGACTGCGACGGCATCGACGGCGTCGACCTCGACGGCGACGGCTTCGCGACGGACGCGCTCGGCGGGTCCGACTGCAACGACACCAACTCGCTGATCACCCCCGAGGACCGGGACGGGGACGGCGTCGGCGGATGTGAGGGCGACTGCGACGACGCGGACCCCCTGCGGCGCCCGGGCCTGCCCGAGATCTGCGACCGCGCGGACAACGACTGCGACGGGCTCCTGCCCACCGACGAGCAGGACCTGGACGACGACGGCTTCTTGCCCTGCTCCGGAGACTGCGCGCCCAACGACGCCGCCGTTCACCCGGGCGCTGACGAGGCCTGCGACGACGTCGACTCCGACTGCGACGGCTCGATCACCGACGGGGCGCTGGACACCGACGCCGACGGCCGCCCCGACTGCGTGGACCCCGACGACGACGGCGACGGCGACCCCGACGCCACCGACTGCGCCCCCCTCAACCCCCTGGTGCACGCCGCGGCAGTCGAGCTGTGCAACGGCGAGGACGACGACTGCTCCGGCGCGCCCGCCCCCGGGGAGATCGACGGCGACGGCGACGGCCTGCCCGCCTGCGAAGGCGACTGCGACGACGCCGACCCCACCGTGCACCCCGATCTGCCCGAACTCTGCGACGGCGAGGACAACGACTGCAACGGCCTGATCCCCGACGTCGAACTGGATCCGGACCTGGACGGCGTGCGGGCCTGCGACGGCGACTGCGGAGCGAACGAGGCGACCGTGTACCCCGGGGCGGTCGAGGCCTGCGACGGCGTCGACTCCGACTGCGACGGCTCGCTGGTCGACGGGGCGGTGGACACCGACGGCGACGCCCAGCCCGACTGCATCGACCCCGACGACGACGCCGACGGCGACCCCGACACCACCGACTGCCAGCCCCTCAACCCCACGGTGCACGCCGCGGCGCCGGAGCTCTGCAACGGCCAGGACGACGACTGCTCGGGGGCCCCGGCCGACAACGAGCTGGACGCCGACGGGGACGGCTACCTGGCCTGCATCGACGACTGCAACGACGACGACGCCTCCGTCTACGCGGGCAGCGCCGAGATCTGCAACGGACTGGACGACGACTGCGACGGCTACGTGCCCTCGATCGAGCTCGACCTGGACGGCGACTCCTTCACCGCCTGCGCGGGCGACTGCAACGACGCGGTCTCCGCCATGCACCCCGGCGCGACCGAGCTCTGCAACCGCTGGGACGACGACTGCGACGGCGCCCTCCCTGCCGAGGAGCAGGACGTCGACGCCGACGGCATCGCCGCTTGCGAGGGGGACTGCGACGACGCCGACCCCGCCGTCTTCCCCGGCAACGGCCTCTGGGAAGATCCGAACGACGGCGCGGACAGCAACTGCGACGGCCTGGACGCCACCAGCGCGGACACCGCCTGGGCCTGGATTCAGGGCGACGCCGCCTTCGACAACCTGGGCGCCGTGGCCTGCGCCCTGCCGGACCTCGACCTGGACGGCGTGCCGGAGCTGGCGGTCGGCGCCCCCTTCGCGGACAGCAACGGGCCCAACGCGGGCGCCGTCTACCTCTTCTCCGGCGCCGCCCTGGTGCCTGGCCTCAACCCTGCCTCCACCGCCCTGGCCTCCATCGCCGGGGGCGGGGCCTTCGAGCAATTGGGCTGGAACCTGTCGGGCGGCGACGTCGACGGGGACGGCCGCGCGGAGCTCGTGACCGGGGCCTGGCTCAACAGCGACGTCGCCCAGTACACCGGCAAGGCCTACGTCTACGACGGCGCCGACCTGGCCGCCGGCGGCGCCTTCGCGGCCCAGGACGCGGGCCGCACGGTGGCGGGGGACTATTGGTGGGATTACGTGGGCTGGTCGCTGGCGGCCACGGGCGACGTGGACGGCGACGGGCGCGCCGACCTGATCTTCGGCGCCTACGAAGCCAACGCCGCCCTCTTCGACGAGGGGCGGACGGCGATCTTCCACTCCTCCACGCTGCCGGCGTCGGGCGCCATGAGCCACTCCCAGAGCCCGGTGCAGATCGAGGGCGCCGAGCAGTACGAGTCCAGCTCCTGGTGGCTGGCGAGCGGCGGCGACATCGACGGCGACCTCCTGGACGAGGTCCTCATCGGCGCCCCCGACGCCGACGCCTCGGCCCTGGACGCGGGGCGGGCCTACCTCTTCCGCGGCGCCCAACTGCAGTCCCCCGGCACCCTGAGCACCAGCACGGCCTTCGCCACCTTCACCGCCCAGGAGCTGGAGGGCCACCTGGGCTGGTTCGTGCAGCTGATCGACGACGTGGACGGCGACGGGCTGTCGGAGGTGGTGGTGGGCTGGCCGCACCGCGACTCCGGGGGCGAGGATCGGGGGGCGGTGGCGCTGTGGTGGGGCTCGACGGTCGCCGCAGGAGGCACCTTCGACGCCGAGCAGGCGGACCTCCTCTTCGAGGGCGACGAGGACTTCCAGTTCCTGGGCTACTCCGCGGTGAGCGCCGGGGACGTGGACGCCGACGGCTACGGCGACCTGCTCATCGGGGCCCCCGGCACGAACGCGTCGGGGAGCAACGGCGGCTTCGCGCACCTGTTCCTGGGGGCGGGCCTGCCGTCCCTGGGCACGCTGGGCCCCGCGGACGCCGACGTCACCTTCGTTGGCGATCAGCCCGGCGCGGGCCTGGGACGGTACCTCTGCCGGGGCGCCGACTTCGACGGCGACGGCCGCGACGACCTGCTGCTCCCGTCCCAGTGGCACCCCGGCGCCGCGACCCTCCAGGGCCGGGCCTACCTCATGCGATCGCCTTCCCCGTAGCCCCGGGCCGCTCCCCGCCGCTCACTCCGCCCGGAACACGCACCGCGTGATGGGCTCGCCCACGTCCGCAGCCACGTACAGGTAGTAGTCCTGCCCCGGCACCAGGTCAGGGGCCCCTCCGGTGACGGGGAGCACCTGCTGGGCGTTGTCCGGCGTGTCCCCGTACAGGAGCCCGCTGTTCAGGCCTGCCGACGAGCGGTCCACGTCCAGGCGCCACAGCGTGCCCTCGGGGCGGTCCAGGTTCGGCGGCACCAGCGGGTTGTCGGCCCAGGCCTCCAGCACGTAGACGTAGCGGGCGCGGCCACCGTCCCAGGTCACCAGGCCCAGGGCGTCGACGCCCTCCTCGGCGCTGCACTCGCCGGGCTCGAAGACCAGCTGGTCGGCCAGGGGTCCGCCGAAGGGGCGCGCGTCGGCGAAGTCGGCCTCGTCCAGGCCCCGGCGGTCGAGCTCACCCTCGAGGAAGGTCTTCATGCGCAGCGGCTCGCTGGACGGCATCCCCGTGATCTCCCGCGCGAACCCGTTGTTGTGCTCGGGCTCGAAGCGGCCGAAGGCGGTGGAGTCGATCCAGCCCGCCATCATCGCCAGCGCGTCGTCGTCCAGGGTGTCGATCCACAGCCCATCGGCCTCCAGGTACCAGCCCGAGGGCTCGCCGTTCGGGGCGTTCTCCACGGTGTGGCAGCAGATGCAAGCGGAGGCCTGCACCTCCGACGTCACCCACTCCATCTCCTCCTGCCAGGCCGTGTCGTCGTAGCGGGGGTCGTCGTCGGGGGTGTCCGCGGTGACGTCGTTGGCCCAGTAGGGGCGCTGGGTGAGCACGGGCTCGCAGGAGGCGTAGTCGGCGTAGTGGCGGCCGGGCTCGGTGGAGGCGGAGATGGCCTCCCAGGTGCAGACCTGGCCGTCGGGGCCCAGGCCGGGGGGCTCGTTGGGCAGCGGGTCCACGCAGACCTGTCGGGGCTGGGTGAAGGGGCCGAAGTCGGGGATGAAGAAGGGGTCGGTGCCGCCGCAGGCCGCCGCGGGCACGAACTCGCCGCCCGCGAAGCTGCAGCCCAGGCTCAGGTCGCTGCAGCTGTCGGAGTCGTCGCCCAGGAACACGATCGTCGCCGCCTCCACCGTGCCCGGGTCGACCACGCACTCCCCGCGGATCACGCTGCGATCGCAGGACAGGCCCGGCTCGAAGGTGCCTGGCGCGGTGCTCGGCACCGGTGCTGCGCAGTTGTCGGCGATGGCGTCGTCGGTCCAGGCGCTGCCGTAGTACTCCTTGCACTCCAGGTCCCCCGTCATGCCGTTTGTGTACATGCAGCGGCCGATCGCCTCCCCGATCGTCGGGTCGGCCTCCGGCGTGGCGCAGGAGGAGAGGAGGAGGGCGAGGGCCAAAAGGTGTACAGAAGTTTCCATAAATCTATACATAACATCGACAAACGAAGATCGGCAACCGAAATCGGCAGCGAGGGGTCGCGATGCGTCGTTGCACGGGCTGCTACAAGCTGGGCGTGACCGCCGAAGCCAGCCACGCCCTCCCCCCCGGCCGCTCCGGCTCCCCGCGGATGCGCCGCCTGTCGGTGGGGCTCATGGCGGCGATCACGGCGATCGCGACCGTGGGCTCGGCCCTGTCGCCCTGGCTGCTGGTGGAGCACCCGCTGGCCCTCGTCGCCTTCTCGCCGGACGTGCGGCACCTGGTCTTGCTGGCCGCCCAGGCCGACTTCGGGCCGGTGCTGGCCGTGAGCCTGCCGCGCCGCGCCCTGGGCATCCTGGCCACCTACGGCGTCGGCTACTTCTACGGACCCGTGGCCATCGCCTGGGCTGAGCACCGCGCCCCCCGCTTCGGCGCCGCCCTGCGCTGGCTGGAGCGGCAGTTCGCGCGGTTCGGGGCCGTGCTGCTGGTGGTCTACCCCTCGTACACGCTGGGGTCCCTCGCGGGCGCGGCGGGCACGCCCATGCGGGTGTTCGTGCCGGCGATGCTGGTGGGCCAGTTCGGCTACATCGCCGCCGCGTACTACTTCGGCGACGCCGTGCGCGACTGGACCCAGCCGATCCTCGTCTTCCTGACCGAGCACATGGTGGCCAGCACCGCGGTCTGCGTGGGCCTGGTGCTCGCCTGGCAGGTCAAGCGGCGACTGAGTCCCGGCGACGAGCCGCCGCTGGGCAGGGACTGATCGGGATCGCGTCCGTCACTCCGGCCGCCGATGAACGCCCTTCAGGGGCTGTCCATGCCCGCACCTTTGGGATATAAGCGCGGCCCCTGGGCGGCCTCCTTCGGGCTCCCTGTTCATCCTTCAGGAGCACCCGATGTCCGACGGACTCCAGGCCCTGCTCAGCAACTCGATCGCCCGCAAGACCATCATGGGCGTCACGGGCACCATGCTGATGGGCTTCGCGGTGTTGCACCTCATCGGCAACATCCAGCTTCTCTTCCCCGACGGCGGCGCCGCCTTCAACCAGTACGGCGCCATGCTCCACTCGCTCGGGGAGTTCTTCTACCTGATGGAGATCGGGCTCTTCGGCTCCATCCTGGTGCACGCCTACATGGGCGTGATGGTCACCCGGCAGAGCGCGGACGCCCGGCCCATCGGCTACGCGGTGGACGCGGACGCCGGCGGCCCGTCGATGAAGAACAAGGCCAGCATGAACATGATCCGCACCGGCGCGATCCTGTTCGCCTTCCTGGTCGTGCACCTCTACTCCATCCGCTTCGGTGAGCCGTGGGTCATCGCGGACAGCAAGGCGCTGGCTGGGACCCTGCTGGCGCAGAACCACCCGGACATGCTGGACCTGGCCGGGCTGACCATCACCCTGTTCCAGAACCCCCTGTACGTCCTCTTCTACGTGGTCTGCATGGCCGCCCTGGGCGCCCACCTGCGCCACGGCTTCTGGAGCGCGTTCCAGAGCCTCGGCCTGAACCACCCCAAGTTCATGCCCGCCATCCAGGCGTCCGCGGTCGGCGTGGCCGCGGTCCTGGCCGTCGGCTTCCTGCTGCTGCCGGTCTGGGTGTTCCTGGACCCCCTGGGCCTCTACACGGAGCTGGTCCGATGAAGAAGCTGGACTCGGCCGTCCCCGGCGGCGACATCTCGACCATGTGGGACCGCCACCGCTTCGACATGAAGCTGGTGAACCCCGCCAACAAGCGCCGCTTCGAGCTGATCGTGGTGGGCACAGGCCTGGCCGGCGCCTCGGTGGCCGCCACCTGCGCGGAGCTTGGCTACAACGTCAAGAACTTCTGCCTGCAGGACTCCCCCCGGCGCGCGCACTCCATCGCAGCCCAGGGCGGGATCAACGCGGCGAAGAACTACGCCAACGACGGCGACTCCGTGCACCGGCTCTTCTACGACACGGTCAATGGCGGCGACTACCGCAGCCGCGAGGCCAACGTGCACCGCCTGGCGCAGGTCTCGGTCAACATCATCGACCAGGCCGTGGCCCAGGGCGTGCCCTTCGCCCGCGAGTACGGCGGCCAGCTGACCACCCGCTCCTTCGGCGGCGCGCAGGTCAGCCGCACCTTCTACGCCCGCGGCCAGACCGGCCAGCAGCTGCTCCTGGGCGCGTACAGCTCGCTGATGCGGCAGGTCAACGCCGGGCAGGTCCAGCTGTACCCCCGCCAGGAGATGCTCGACCTGGTGCTCGTCAACGGCCGGGCCCGCGGGATCATCACCCGCAACCTGGTCAGCGGCGCCATCGAGCGGCACGCCGCGGACGCGGTGCTCCTGTGCACCGGCGGCTACGCGCGCATCTTCTACCTGTCGACGAACGCGGTGAACTGCAACGTGACGGCCGCCTGGCGCTGCCACAAGCGCGGCGCCCTCTTCGCCAACCCCTGCTACACGCAGATCCACCCCACCTGCATTCCCGTCGCCGGCGAGCACCAGAGCAAGCTGACGTTGATGTCGGAGTCGCTGCGCAACGACGGCCGCGTCTGGGTGCCCAAGCAGCAGGGGGACCAGCGCAAGCCGAACGACATCCCCGACTCCGAGCGCGACTACTACCTGGAGCGCCGGTACCCGGCCTTCGGCAACCTGGTGCCGCGCGACGTGGCCTCCCGGGCCGCCAAGAAGGCCTGCGACGAGGGCCGGGGCGTGGGCGCCACGGGCCTGGCGGTGTACCTGGACTTCCGGGACGCCATCAAGCGCATGGGCCGCGACGGGGTCGCCGGCAAGTACGGCAACCTCTTCGACATGTACAAGCAGATCACCAACGAGGACCCCTACTCGACCCCGATGATGATCTACCCCGCGTCGCACTACGCGATGGGGGGCCTGTGGGTCGACTACAACCTCATGACCACGGTGCCCGGGCTCTTCGCCCTGGGCGAGGCCAACTTCAGCGACCACGGCGCCAACCGCCTGGGCGCCTCGGCCCTCATGCAGGGCCTGGCCGACGGCTACTTCGTGGCTCCGTACACGGTGGGCAACTACCTGTGGAGCAACGACCTGGGCGGCAAGGTCACCATCGACGACCCCGCCTTCGCCGAGGCTGAGAACGAGCAGCGGGAGCGCGTCGACACCTTCTTGAAGGTGAAGGGCAACCGCTCCGCCCTCGACTTCCACCGGCAGCTGGGCAAGGTCGTCTGGGACAAGTCGGGCATGAGCCGTGAGGCCGGCCCTCTGCAGGAAGCCATCGACGAGATCCCGACCATCCGCGAGGAGTTCTGGAACAACGTGTCGGTGCCCGGAGCGCAGGACACCATGAATCAGGCCCTGGTGGAGGCTGGCCGCGTGGCCGACTTCCTGGAGTTGGGCGAGCTGCTGGCGCGGGACGCGCTCAACCGGGACGAGTCCTGCGGGGCCCACTTCCGCGAAGAGCACAAGACCGAGGACGGCGAAGCAAAGCGGAACGACAAGAACTTCAGCTACGCCGCGGCCTGGGAGTGGAAGGGGACCAACACCCCTCACGTCCTGCACAAGGAAGAGCTGACCTTCGATCA
>CALCXL010000860.1 GCA_937907595.1 uncultured Pseudomonadota bacterium | reverse complement strand
CGACGGCACCGAGGTGCACGTCTCGAAGTGCCCCGAGGGCCACGGCAAGATCAAGTCGCCGCTGTGCTGCGGCCAGGACATGTCTTGCTCGATCGGCTAGCGATCGCGCTGCTCCTCGCGGGGCTGCTCGGCTGCCCCGACGCCGCCCTGGACGACGACGACGACGACGACTCGCCCCCGGCCCTCGCGCTGGCGGCGGGGGTCGTCGTCGACGGCGCGAGCCTCAGCCAGGGCGTCCAGCGGGACCTGCTGGTGGACGGGGACGTCGCGGAGGACGACCTGCCGGTGATCGCCGGGCGGGACGCGCTGCTGCGGGTGCACTACAGCGCCGACGCCGACTACGACGGCGGGCTGGTCACGGCCCGCCTGGACCTGGGCGACGGCGAGCCCATCGACGTGCAGACCGAGCTCGATCCCCGGTCGACCCAGGAGGATCTGGACAGCACCCTCAACTTCCGGATCCCCGGCGATCGCGTGGCCGATCCCCTGGACTGGAGCGTGTCGGTGCTGCAGCCGGCGGGCACCGGGGACGCCGCCGCGACGGCGTCGGGCAGCGTGGAGGTCGAGGGCGCCGCCAACGTCCTGCGCGTCGTGATCGCGCCCTTCGCCTACAACTTCGACGGCTCCGGCCGCCTGCCGGACACCTCCCCCGAGCAGGTGGAGGCCATCCGGCAGACCTTCCTCAAGGTCTACCCGGTCTCCGACGTGGTCGTCACGGTGCGGGAGCCCGCGGAGCTTCAGACCGAGCTCTCCCCCAACGGCGACGGCTGGTTCCTGCCTGGCTTCCAGCTCCTGGGCTTCCGGGACGCCGACGGGGCCAGCGACGACGTCTACTACTACGGCATGTTCAACCCCGCGGAGACCCTGCAGGGCTACTGCGGGTTCGGTGGCTGCCTGCTGGGCGTCACGCTGCTGAACAACGACCCGCCGGACACGGGATCGGTCAACCTGCGCATCGCCCTGGGTGTCGGCTTCACCGAGCGCGCCGACTGGGTCGCGGTGCACGAGATCGGCCACGCCCACGGCCGCCCCCACACCCCCTGCGCGCCGCCCGGCAACATCCCGGCGGACATCGACCCCGGCTACCCGGTGGCCGACGGCTCCCTGGATCGCTGGGGCTGGGACCTGGTGGAGGACGAGCTCATCCCGCCGGAGTACACCGACTTCATGGGCTACTGCGACGACCAGTGGAGCTCCGCCTACACCTGGCGGGCCATGCACGCGCGCGGCCAGAACGTGAACCGGGGGCTCGCCGCGATGGCGCCCCTGCGCACCTGGGACGTGGTCGCCATCGACCGACAGGGCGCGCACTGGGGCCAGGCGATCACCCGCCGCGGGCTCTGGGACGGAGACGACGTGGCGGTGGAGATCGACGGCAAGGCCAGCGCCGGTCGCTACGTGCGGTGGGACCACATGCCCGGCGGGCTGCTGGTGTTTCCCCGCGACGGGGACGCTCCGCAGCGAGCGACCTTCACGCTGGACGGTCAGGCCTACACGGCGCAGCGGTAGCCCCGGGGTCGACCGCGAGGCCCCCCTCCCTCAGCGATCCCCTCAGCGCCCCTCGCGCATGCCCCGCTCCATGTCGCGCTTGGCGTCGGACTCCTTCTGGTCCTGGCGCTTGTCGTGGAGCTTCTTGCCCTTGCCCAGCCCGAACTCCAGCTTCGCCTTGCCGCGCTTGAAGTAGATGGACATGGGCACCAGCGTGTACCCGTCCCGGGACACCGCGCCGATCAGCTTCTGGATCTCCTTGCGGTGCAGCAGCAGCTTGCGCGGGCGCGTGGGCGAGTGGTTGTTCATGTTGGCCTGCTCGTAGGGCGGGATGTGCACGTTCACCAGGAACGCCTCCCCGCCCTCCAGCCGGATGTAGCCCTCCTTGAGCGTCGATCGGCCGCCGCGCAGGGACTTGACCTCGCTCCCCTGCAGGACCAGGCCGGCTTCGAACACGTCGTCGATGAAGTACAGACGCTTCGCGTGCTTGTTGACGGCGACGGTCTTGATCTGGTCGGGGTCGGGCTTGGCCATGGGGGGCGGAGGATAGCGCCATCGGCGGGCGACGGCCCCGGCGGTGCGGGACGATCAGCCTTCGATGAGCATCGACCAGGGCTTGCGGGTCAGCCAGGCCAGGCCGAGGGTGCCGCCGATCGTCGCGTCGCTGGAGCGTCCCAGCTGCGGGATGGGCAGGGAGCCGGCCACGCCGACGAGCAGGCGCAAGTCCCGCCCCACCTTGAAGGCAGCGCCGACGCCCACGCGCGGCTCCACCGACGGCGTCCCCGCCGCCTTGCCGCCCACCCAGCCGGGGCTGCGGCCGCGGAGCCCCAGGGACACCGACAGCGTGGTGCTGTGGTGCACGAACAGGCCGCCCAGGGCGGTGGCGCTCCAGGCGATGCCCGGGATCGCGCGGCCCCCGTCGGCCGGCGAGGGCGCGGAGAACGTGGCGTCGCCGACCACCTCGAAGCTCCCCTTGCCGAAGGTGCGGCCCAGCCAGAGGGAGGGGGTGAACGCCAGGTGGCCCGCGCCCGTGGCCCAGGCCCCGGTGACGCCCTGCGCGGCGTGTTGGGGCACCCCGGTGGGGAGCAGGACGTCCAGGCCGAAGGCGGGCTGCGGGGCCGGCGCGATCGGCTCGACGGCGGGCTCCAGACGCAGGCTCAGGGTCAGGTCCCCCGGGCCGGCGCCCAGCTCGGCGTCGTCCAGCACCCGCCGCGCGGAGAGCACGATCGGCATGGCGAAGCCGACCTGGAAGCGGTCGTCGACGCGGAAGCGGCCCTCGGCCACGAAGCGCTGGTCGACGCGGCCCGACGACGACGCGGGGTTCAGGCTGCCGTCCTGCCGCCAGGAGCCGGCCAGCGCGTCCAGGGTCCAGCTCCCACCCAGGCGGATCGTCTCGCACGGGCCCAGCCGCGCGCCGCTGGCGCCCACGGAGCCGATGCAGCAGGCCGCCGCCGAGGCCGCGCCGGGCAGCGCGACCAGGAGCAGCAGGGCGGACAGGGCCGCGGAGGCCGGGCGGATCACTCGACCGCCTCGACGTCGACGGCGAAGGCCTCGCTGGACGCGGCGTCGGTGACCGTGCCCTCCAACAGCCAGGCGCCGGACATCTGGAAGTAGCCGCGCACGACGTAGACGCCGTCGCCCTGCTCGGTCGTGGTCACCGGCTCGCTGGAGCCGTGGCCCATGCTCGGCATCTGCAGGTCCGCGTCGACCTCCAGCCCCTGCACGATGGCGTCGTCGGCGTCGCGGATCGTGATCGCCAGATCGTTCCAGCCCAGGGCGACCTGCACGGGATCCACCGACAGGGTCCAGGTGCCCCCGTCCGTCGTCGCCTCCGCCGCGTCGTCCCCTGCGGGCGCGACGCTGCAGCCCAGGGGAGCGAGGAACAGCAGCAGGGCGACGATTCGGAGCATGTGCGAAAAGCTACACCCCCCCAGGGCCGGAACCCTGACGGTGGTCAGTTCTTGGCGATCCCGTTGCCGGCCCCGGGGTGCCGTGCCAGAACCCCGGCGTGCAATCGCCCGACGTCGTCATCGTGGGGGCCGGTCTGGCCGGCTGCTCCACCGCCTGGCACCTGGCCGGCGAGCGATCCGTGTTGCTCCTGGAGCAGGGCGATCAGGCGGGGGCCGAAGCCTCGTCGCAGAACGCGGGCATGGTGCGGCGCCTGGGCGAGGACCCCCACGAGCGCGTCCTGGCCGTGCGCACCCACCGGTGGCTGCAGGCCCCGGGCGAGGATTGGGCCGACCTGCAGCCCTCGCGCCGCACGGGGGCGGTGCTCGCCCTGGTGGAGGAGCCGCACGATCTGCACGACGCGGCGTCGCACCTGCAGGCCCAGGGCGTGGTCGTTCAGGCCTGCGATCGTCCGGCCCAGATCGCCCCGGCCCTCGCGGGCGCGCGCGTGGCGTTCTGCTGGCACCTCCCGGACGAGCGGGTGGCCGACGCACACTCCCTCATCGCCGGCTTCCTGCGCGGGGCCCGTCGACGGGGGGCGGAGCTGCGCTGCGGGCTGCGGGTGACGGGGCTGCGTCGCCAGGGCGACCGCGTGGTGGGCGTGGACACGGACGCTGGACCCATCGACGCGGGCGCGGTGGTGCTCGCCGCCGGCGCGTGGACGTCCGACCTGGCGCGCGGCGTCGGCCTGCACCGCCCCCTGGTGCCCCTGCGGCGATCGCTGCTCCAGACGGACACGCACCCCCTGTCGGCCCCCGATCACCCCTGGACCTGGATCGACGACGCCGGGCTCTACGTGCGGCCCGAGGCCGGCGGATTCCTCGTCTCCCCCTGCGACGAGGCGGTGGATCCACCCTCGCCCGGGCCGGGCTCCCGGGGATCGGTGACGCCCTGGGCCCGGGCCCTCGCCGAACACAAGCTGCGCAGCCTGCTGCCCGCCCTGGCCGACGCGACCCCGCGCGGGGGCTGGACGGGGCTGCGCACCTTCGCCCCCGATCGGCGCCCCATCCTGGGCCCCGACCCCGACGCGCCGGGGTTGCACTGGGCGGCGGGGCTGGGCGGCTTCGGGGTCACCTGCTCCTACGCCGTGGGGGAGGCCGTGGCCGGCTGGCTGCGCGGGGAGCCCGTGCCCTGGCTCGATCGGGACGCCGTCTCCCCCGGCCGGGCCTGGATGCAGCGGTGGCTGATGCGGGCCGACGGGGATCGCAACACGCCGCGCATGTTGAGCACGCCGCCGCCGCCGCGCTGAACATCGGCGGGACGAAGGGACCGGCCTGCCGGGTTGCGTCCCCGATCCCCCGCCCCGGCAGCCGCGACGGCGCCGCCGGGGGATCGGCCCGCGCGATTGACGCTCCCCCTCCCCCATGCTTTCTTCCGGCCGCCTGTGACCCACCGGATCCTGCTTCTGTCGACCCTCCTGCTGCTCGTCGGCTGCCGAGCCATGCCCTCGGTGGAGGAGCCCGCCGCCGCACCCGAGCGGCCCCTGGGCACGGACATCGGCTACCAGGCCCCCGACTGGGAGCTCCCGCTGCTGCAGGGCGAGGGCACGCTGAGCCTGTCCGCCCAGCGCGGCAAGGTGGTGCTGGTGAGCTTCTGGGCCTCCTGGTGCGGGCCCTGCCGCCTGGAGGTGCCGGCCCTGGAGTCGGCCTGGAAGCAGTACGTCGACAAGGACGCGCTCTTCGTGGGCGTCTCCCTGGACGACACGCGGGAGCAGGCCGAAGGCTTCCTGCGCCAGAATCCGGTGAGCTACGCCGCGGCCCTGGACATCGGAGGGCGCGCCGTCGGCAACCCCTGGGGCGCCATGTCGATCCCCATGACCGTGCTGATCGACAAGCAGGGCGTCGTGCGCCAGAAGCACATCGGCTACACGCCGTCCGCCCTCAAGAACCTGCTCGTCCAGGTGGACGAGCTCATGAAGGAGTAGGCCGTGCAAAAGGCTGTTCCGTTCCTCCTGGTCGCGCTGTCGCTCGTCGGCATCTGGCTGGGCATGGACCTCACCGACAAGCACTTCCAGCTCATCCACCAGCCGGACCTCGCCTTCGACTCGCTCTGCGAGGTGAACGAGACGGTGAGCTGCGCCAAGGTCAACGCCAGCAAGTGGTCGGCCATCTCCCTGGGCTCGTCCCGCGCGGAGCTGCCGGTCTCCGTGCCGGCGGTGGGCTTCTACGCGGTCATCGCGCTGCTGGCCCTCATGGCCGCCTTCGAGCCGAAGCGCCGCAGCAAGGCCCTGGCCTGGATCGCCGTGGGCATGATCCCCGCGCTGGCCTTCAGCCTGTACCTGCTGGCCATCCAGGCCTTCGCGGTGAAGGCCTGGTGCCTGTTCTGCCTGGCCCTGGACGCCACGACCCTGGCCGCGACGGTCCTGGCCTACGTCGGCCACGGCGGCGGAGTCGGCGGGATCCTCGCGGACGTCAAGGAGGACAAGGGCCTGGGCGGCATCGCCCTGGCGGTCCTCCTGGCGGTGACCTGGGTGTCCTACAACTCCTACGGGAGCAAGGTCAGCAAGCTCAGCAAGAAGCCGGCCTCCTTCGCCGCGGCCGCCGACGAGCACGGTGAGGACGACGGGCACGGCCACGACAAGGCCTCCGAAGAGGACGACATGTCCCCCGAGGAGCGCGCCCTGGCCATCGAGCAGGCCCGAAAGGCGGTGGCGGAGTTCGTCGCCGACTGGCCCTCGGTCACCGCCAAGCCCATCGTCATCAACCCCTACGACGGCATCAAGGGCAAGGAGGGCGCCGACGTCGTCTTCGTGGAGTTCGCGGACTTCGACTGCCCGCACTGCAAGATGGCGGGCTGGTTCCTCAAGGACATCGCGCACCGCTACGGCGACCACGTCTCCTTCGTGTTCAAGCACTACCCCCTGGGCACGGCCTGCAACCCCGGCCTGAGCAAGGACATCCACCCCCACGCCTGCGAGGCGGCGGTGGGTACGCAGTGCGCGCGGCGCCAGGGGCGCTTCTGGGAGTTCCACGACCACACCTTCGACAACCAGGGGAACCTGGGCACGAAGACCATGCTGAAGGTCGCCGACCAGCTGGGCCTGGAGCGCGCGGAGTTCGAGGAGTGCCTCAACCGCGACACGCTGTGGGACGAGGTGCGCAGCCAGGTGGCGCAGGGCAAGGAGCTGGGCATCACGGGGACGCCGTCGATGTTCGTCAACGGCAAGGAGCTGAGCTCCCCGCACCCGCTGATCGTCGAAGCGGCGCTGCGCCAGGAGCTCAAGGCCCGCGGCGTGACCGACCTGCCCGAGGACGCCGACGACATCTTCCCGTGATGGCCGCGGACGAGCCGACGCCCCAGTGGGTGGAGCTGGCCGTGCAGGTGAGCGAGGCGGGCAAGGACGCCGCCGGCGCCGTCTTCTGGTCGCTGGACGCCCAGGGGGTGCAGGAGGACCACCCCGGCCTGCACTTCCCCGACGACTCCGGCCCCCTGCTGGCCCGCGGGAGCTGGGAGATGCCCGAGGTCGTCAACCCCGGCGACACCGTGCTCCTGCGCGGGTGGTTCGTGGACGTGGCGGACCCCGACGGCCTCTGCGCCACCCTGTCGGCGCGGCTGGGCGAACTGGGGGAGACCGATCCCCCCACCTGGTGCCGGGTGATGGACCAGGACTGGTCCGCCGCCTGGAAGGCCCGATGGACCACGCAGCGCATGACGCCGCGCCTGTGGGTGGTGCCGTCCTGGGAGCCCATGCCCCCGCTGGCGCCGGGCGAGGCGGGCATCCGCATGGACCCCGGCATGGCCTTCGGCACCGGCACCCACGCCACCACCACCGGCTGCCTGACCCTGGCCGAGGGCTGGCTGCAGGGGGGCGAGCGGGTGCTGGACGTGGGCACGGGCACCGGGATCCTGGCCTTCGGGGCGCTGCTGCTGGGCGCGGGCTCGGCCCTGGGCGTGGACACCGAGCGCCCTGCGGTCGCGGCTGCGGAGGAGAACGCGGCCCTCAACGGCCTGGCGGATCGCTTCGCGGTGCGGCGCGGATCGGTCGATGTGGCCGACGGCGCCTTCGACCTGGTGTTCGCCAACCTGCTGGCGCCGCTGTTGGTGGAGCTGTCGAAGGACCTGGCCGAGCGGGTGGCCGAGGGGGGTACGCTGATCGTGAGCGGCCTGCTGGATCGGCAGGAGGCGGTGGTGGCCGACGCCTTCGCGCGGCGCGGTCTGGCGGTGGTGGAGCGCGTGGCCGACGACGGCTGGCTGGCGCTGCGGTTGGAGAGGCCATGAAGGTCCCGGGCTTCAAGAAGGGCGACGACGAGCACGGCGAGGGCCCCCGGGTCTTCGGGCTCAAGCTTCCGAACCTGGGCGACGTCGACGGCGTCTTCGGCCTCAAGCTGCCCGGCCTGACCAAGGAGCCGCCCATGGAGGGCCCGGCCCTGGGGCCCGCGGCGGAGGCGGGCTACACGGAGAAGCAGGAGCGGGTGCTGCAGGCGGCGATGGCGGTGTTCGCCGATCGCGGCTTCTCCGCGGCGTCGACGAGCGAGATCGCGAAGGAAGCGGGCGTCGCCGCGGGCACGGTCTTTCGCTTCTACCGCACCAAGAAGGACCTGCTGCTGGGCGTCGTCACGCCGGTCTTTCGACGCTTCGTCGCGCCGCAGTTCGTGGCCGCCGTGCGCGGGCTGCTGGAGGACGACTACGAGGACCTCGCCGCTTTCCTGCGGGTGCTGCTGAGCGATCGCATGCAGTTTGTGCGTCGGCACCGCCTGGCCGTGCGCATCGCCCTGCAGGAGACGCCGCTGCACCCCGAGCTGCGGCAGCTGTGGCAGGAGCTGGTCGTCGACGAATTGGAGCCCCTGGCCCTGGAGACCGTGGTGAGGCTGCAGGCCCAGGGCCTGGTCCGACCGGTGCCGCCGGGGGTCGCGGCGCGCACGGTGCTGTCGGTGCTGGCCGGCTTCCTGGTCTACCGGTTCTTCGTGCTGCCCGAGGCCGACTGGAACGACCAGGCGGAGATCGAGGCGTTGATCGACGTGCTGGTGGGGGGGCTGGGCGCATGAGCGATCCCCAGGCGCTGTACCAGGCCGCCCTCGCCCGCCTGGACCCCGGTGCCGGGCCGCTGGTCATGGACCCCGACGTGCTCCGGGCCTGCCTCTGCGTGCACTCGGTGCTGGGCCACACCCGCTGGCTGGACGCCGCCTGCGCCATCGCCGAGCCCCTGCTGGACGGGCCCCTGCCCGCCGACCGGGCCGCCTGGCTGGTGGCCTGCTCCGAGGGCTGGGTGCAGCGGGCGTCGGGCCCCTTCCGCCGCGCCGCCGAGCGCCTCGTGGAGGGGCTGGAGCCCAACGTGGACGCGGTGCCCGCCCTGCTGCTGCACTGGCGCACCACCGGCCGCTCCCGCTTCTTCGACCTCGCCCTCGCCGGCACCCCCGACGCTGTCACCGATCTCCCGTCGGCCCTCGCCAACTGGGGCCAGTACGAGGCCACCGCCGACCAGGACCGGGCAGCCGCCGTGCGCAGCTTCCTGGGGGGCCTGGACCCCGCGGCGGTCGCGCCCCGCTGGTGGCCCCTGCTGGCCGACGCCCTGGAGCTGGACGGCAGCGCCTTCTCCGCTGAGCCCTCGGAGGATCCCGCCGAGGCCGCCCGCACCCTGATCGGCTGCGCGGCGGTGGCCCTGCCCCCCTTGCGCCTGCACGTGCACTGGTGGATCGAGCAGGAGCTTCGCGAAGGCCCCATGGCGGAGGCCGCGACCTTTCCCTGGCCCGCCCGGCGCATTCGCTTCCACCGCCTGCCCCACCGCGATCAGCTGCGCCTGCAGCCCGTCGTCGGCGACATCGAGCACGAGCTCATCCTGGACGTGGGGGTCATCGCCGAGTACCTGGCCCACTGCGTGGCCGACGTGGATCGCTCGGCCCTGGTGGGTCGGAGCCGGCGGCGGCGCAGCGGCGGCTTGCGGCGATAGCGGGGGCGACGCGCAGTGCGTGGGTGGGGCGGAGGTGGCAGGATCCCGCCGTGGACCTCGAAGCCTCCCTCTTCGTGCTCGTCGTCGCCGGGCCGGGGCTGGCCCTGCTGCTCTGGCGCCTGCGCGACCGATCGGCCAACGTCCGCCGCCTGGTGGCCGTCCTGTGGATCGGGCTGGCCTTCGTCGCCTGGACCCGCCTGAGCTTTCGCTGGGGCCCCGAGGGCGAGGCGACCGTCTCGGCGGAGGGTGAGGAGGCCACCGAGCAGAGGCACCCGTCGGCGGAGGATGGGGCGGGGGATGAGGCGGAGGGGGATGAGGCGGAGGGGGATGAG
>CALCXL010000859.1 GCA_937907595.1 uncultured Pseudomonadota bacterium | reverse complement strand
TCTCGAACAGCGCCTCGCACTCGTCGAAGAAGAGGATCGCGTTGTGCAGCCGGGTCTCCCGGAACAGCCCCGGCAGGAAGCGCATGGACTCGTTGGCCTCGATGAAGGTCGGGATGTCGACGTTGAGCACCTTGCGGCCCAGGTGGTCGGCGACGGCGTGAGCGGTCATGGTCTTGCCGGTGCCCGACGCGCCGTGGAAGAGCATGAGGGCGCCGCGGCCGTAGCGGATGGTCTCGTCGAAGCCCCAGTCGCGGCGCTTCTGCAGGTACAGGTCGTGGTTCTCCACCACCGAGAGGATGCGGGCCTTGTCGCGGTCGGGCAGCACCACCTGATCGAGGCGGGCGCGCGGGTCCTCCAGCGACGAGAACTCCAGGAACTCGTCGCCCAGGGCATCGCTGCCCAGCAGCAGGTCCAGGGTCCGGCCGGTGATGGCGAGGCTGGCGGAGAGCAGGTCGTCGGGCGCGCAGTAGCGGCCGCTGACGTGGACCTGCACCAGGTCGTGGGCGCGCAGCGCCGCCTGGGCGGAGAAGGCCTGCCGACGCGCCACACGTCCCTGCAGATCGAGCTCGGCGAACGTGAACGCGGTGTCCACCGACAGGCTGCCGTGGGACAGGTCGTCGACGCGCTCCAGCACCTGCTCGAAGCGACGCTCCAGGGCCGGACCCGCGGAGCGGAGCAGGACGGTGCGCTCGAACTCGTCCAGGCCGTGCAGCGCCGACAGCCGCTGGATGGCCAGGGGCTGCTCTTCGGCCTCGTGACGCGCCAAGCGGCCGTCGATGGTCTGGCGCAGGGCCTCCTCCTCCCGCTTCATCCGGGGGAGCCGGCGCGCGAGCGTGGCGGCGGACGGCTTGTCGTCCTCGTCCGGGTTGTACCGGTGGGAGCGCTGGATCCGGCCCTCCCGCTTGTCGTCGATGCTGCGCTCGGCCGCGAGGCGGCGGGCGCGAAGGTCCATCCAGTGGTGCTCGTGCTGCAGGTAGTCGAGGTCGGAGGCGAAGAGGGCGGGGCGGGCGGTGGTTCGGGCCATGATCTGGGTCTCTCGGGTCGAGTGGGGGCGGGTGCTCCCGGGTTGGTTCCTGCGTTACGGCGAGGCGTCGGTCTGGGAAACCAGGCGCCTTCCGCGTCGGTCGTCGCTCACCTGGGGATACGCAGGGGGAGCGGAACATCCCGAGGGTGCACGGGGCATACGACAGCTGCTGTCCCATTTCGGAGGGGGGGGCGCCCTCCGCAGGGGGCAGCGCAGCTGTGCTCGTCCCCGCGGTCCAGCCGGCCGATCAGGCCACGCCTGGCGACCCCGCGGAGTCGCCCCCCCGGCCGCGGCTCGCGATCAGCAGATCAGCGGCTCAGGTCCGTTCAGGGGCTCCACGCCGTGCTTGAACCAACTCGGGGACCTGGCGCGCTGCCGCGGCCCGGGCTCTCACAGCGCCTTGCTCAGCACCACGCTCGGGTAGTTGACAGCCGGCCGCCAGTCGATGGTGTCGACGAGGCGGTAGCCGCGGCGCTCGTACATGGCGATCAGGCCGTGGGCATGCACGGACGTGTCCAGCGCCAGCTCGCAGGCGCCCAGCGCCGCGGCCCGCGACTCGATGCGGTCCATCAGCCGCCCGCCCAGGCCCTCCCCCTTCAGCGCCGGGTCCACCGCGAACTGGCCGAAGTGGGCGATGCCGGGCTGGTCGTAGAAGTCGCCGCCGGCGGTGGGGTGCACCTGGGCCGGCGGAGGCTCCAGGGTGATCGTGCCCACGATGCGCTCCCCCTCCACGGCCAACCAGGTCTCCCCGCGGGCGCAGCGGTCGCGGGTGACGTCGGCCCCCTGGTGGGTCGCCAGGTAGGCCATGCCCTGCGCGGCGAGGGGGGCGTAGGCCCGGTGGAGCAGGTCGGTGATCTCCTCGAAGGAGTCGTCGGGGTGCAGGGGGCGGAGCGCGATCACCCCATCAGGGTAACGCGACCCGGCGAACCACGGACAGGGGGCGCCCGCCCAGGCATGGTGTCGGCATGCCCGACCCCCTCGTCGCCCCCGTGCTCCCCGAGACCGCCACCCGCTACGGCGGCGTGGGTCCCTTCAACCAGAAGAGCCTGCCCAAGCGGCTGAAGCGGGCGCACCGAACGAAGGCGGGCACCTGGGGGCTGATCGTCGTGGAGGAGGGGGAGCTCCGCTACACGCTGGAGGGCGAGGACGGCGCGACCCTCGAGCAGGTGCTCCGCCCGGGGGTCGATGGGGTGATCGCTCCCCGGCAGGCCCACCGCGTGACGCCGATGGGGCCGGTGCTCTTCCGCATCGACTTTCTACGAGAGGGCTGACCCGCGGGGGCCCCGAGCGTCGCTCCCCTACCCCGCCGCGCGCTTGCCACGCATGCGCACGAGCCAGTCCCGGGCATCGTCCTCGGTGGCGAAGGCCTGTAGGGGAAAGCTGGGGCGCTGCACGCGCAGGTACAGGTTCATGACGAGCCGACCCACGGCCGAGCTGCCGAACATGGCGCAGGCGGCGAGCTTTGCCTCGTACTCGGGGGAGGTGCTCAGCTTCTTGGCTTCGGGGGAGAGGCCCTTGACGCCCATGTCGGCGAGGATGAACACCGGCTCCCCGCCGCGGAGCTCGTCGATGAGGGCCTCCCACTCCACGTGTTCGGGGACGTTCCAGTAGGCGCCGGGGGCGTAGCGCAGGTGGATCAGCCCGTCGGCGTCCCGCCAGACCCGCCCGATCCCGATGTCGTGCACCTCAGTCATCGCCGTTTGTCCTCCCGAGAATGCCCCCCAGCACCGAAAGAAGGCTAGCGCCTCTCCAGGGCTTCTGGAGAAATTCTACCGCCCGATCGTGCCCGATCAGCTCCCCGACCTCCCGCTCGTTGTACCCCGAGGTCAGCAGGATCGGCAGCGAGGGCCGGAGCCGACGGAGCTCTGCGAAGGCCTCCGCCCCGGACATCACCGGCATCGTCAGATCGAGGACCGCGGCGTGAAAGCGCTCCGGATCCTCCAAGAAGGTCTCCACCGCCGCCCGCCCGTCCTCGGCCAGCACCACCCGGTACCCCGCCCGCTCCAGGACCGCGCGCGCGGCGTCCCTCACGGGCTTCTCGTCGTCGGCCACCAGGATCCAGGGGTGGCCCCGGAGCGTGCGCGGGGCCGGGGCCACCGGGGCCACCTCACCGGTCTCGTCGGGGCGCTGATCGGCCGGGAGGTAGACGCGGAAGGTGGTGCCCACGCCGGGGCGGCTCTTCACCTCCATCGCGCCGCCGTGGCCCTGCACGATGCCCACGACTGCGGCCAGGCCCAGGCCGTGCCCGGTCTCCTTGGTGGTGAAGAAGGGATCGAAGATCCGACCGACCGTCGCGGCGTCCATGCCGATGCCGGAGTCCTCCACCTCGACCAGGCAGAAGCGGCCGGGCCGCACGCCGTCGGCCGAGCGGATGGACCGCAGGCGTTGGGCGTCCACGTTGACGCAGCTCACGCGCACCGTGATCCCCCCTCCCCCTTCGGTGGAGGCGTCCGCGGCGTTCGTGATCAGGTTCATGACCACCTGCCGGAGCTGGGTGGCGTCGCCGCGCACCGGCGGACAGTCGGGGTCCAGCTCCGTGAACAGCTGGGCCCGGTGGGTCAGGGAGAGCCGCAACAGATCGGACATCTCCTGGACCAGCCGCGCGAGGGAGACCTGCTCGATGAGGAAGCGGCCCTTGCCGGAGTAGGCCAGGAGCTGCCGCGTGAGCTCGGCCGCCCGCTCGGCCGCCCGCTCGATGCGGTGGATGGCCGCCCACGACGCGGAGCCCGGCGGCAGGTCCTCCAGGGCCAGCCCCGCGTTGGCGAGCACCCCCACCAGCAGGTTGTTGAAGTCGTGCGCGATCCCGCCCGCCATCACCCCCAGGCTCTCCAGCTTCTGGGCGTGCAGCTGCTGCGCCTGGGCGGCCCGCTCGTCCGTGACGTCCACGGCCACGGCCACGGCCCCAACGCCCTCCCCGTCCGACCGCACGGGCGTCACCCGCAGGTCCCAGATCCGGCCGTCCCGCGCGAGCTCGCAGCGCCCCTCCCGCCCCGCCAGGGCGGAGTCGTGCACCGCGACCGCAGGCGCCGACGAGTCGAGGGCGAGCGCCGCGTCGATGTACTGGCCTTCGCGCTCGAAGCCGGAGAGCGGCCCGGGCCGATCCGCGTCGGGCAGGCTGATCCGCCGGTCGCCGTCGACGGTCCACACGTGCACCGGGAGCTGGCTGATGAGGGCGCGAAGGCTGCTCTCGGACTGGCGGACCTGCTTGAGGAGACCGGCGCGCTCCCGGGCCGCAAGGCGCTCGCGCGCGCCGGTGCGGAGATCGCCCGCGAGCATGTCCAGGGCCGCCCGGATCGCCGCGAGCTCGTCGTCCTGGGGTTCGGGGGCGATCGGCACCGCGAAGTTGCCCGCCGCGAGCTCCGTCGCGATGGTCAGCAGCGCCTCGAGCCGACGTTGCAGCTCCGTCATCGGTTCCCCGCCATCCCTCACGCTTAAATCCCCACCACCCACTCTAACCCATGCCTGGGGCCAGACGGCGGCGACGGGGCGAGAGCAAGCGGCAGCGCGGGGGAGCCTCGGCGCGTGAAGCGCCGGCCGCGGGATCAGAGCTTGTCGAGCACCTGCAGGTCGGGCACGCGCACCGAGCGCTCCTCCTCGTGCGGCATGAAGCGCACGCGGGCGACCTTGGCGGAGGAGACCACGACGAAGCCCTGGCCGTGCTGGGGGTGCAGCACCGGCAAGCCCGCGGGCAGGGAGCCGTCGCGCAGGGGGCGGAGCTTGACGGCGGCGCCGGAGATCTTGCGCTTGGTGGGCGTGGGCGCGGCCTTGGCCGTCACGTTGGCCTTCTTGGCGGCAGGCTTGCGGGTCCGGGGGGCAGCCGCCGCCTTCTTCTTCGGCGGGGGGGGCGGGGGCGGCTCCTCGAAGCGCGTCTGCCCGCCGGGCAGGGGCAGCAGGGTCACCTGGGCGGGCTGGCCTTCGATGACCGACGCGCGGACCACCTGGCCCGACTTGACCAGATCCAGGCCGTCCATCTGGGTGAACCGGTACTGGCGGCCGTTGCGGAGCTTGACCACGCCAGCTCCCATCTCGGGCCGGAACCAAACCACGACACCTTCAGAAACCGAGGGCGTCGCGTCATCAACTGCCGTCATCAAACCACCTTCTCGCGGGGATCGAGCCCCGTTGTACTCCCCCCGGACCCGTTGTCAACGAGGACTGTCGCTTGTGCCCGCGTCGTCCCCGGGCATCATGCGGACGTGCGACGTCGGGCGATCCAGCTGGGCTCCCTCCCCTCCTGCTTGTGGACGAGCCCCGGCCGCGGTCCCCGGCTGCTGGCCCTGCACGGCTTCACCGGCAGCGGGGCCGACTTCGATCCCCTGGCCCGAGCCCTGGACCGCCCCCTGTGGGCCCCCGACCTCCCCGGGCACGGCCGGGCCGGCTGCCCTCCCCCCTCGGGCTGCCGCCTGCCCACGGTGGCCCGCTCCCTGGGGCGGCTGGCCGATCGCAGCCGCCTGTCGATCCTCCTGGGCTACTCCCTCGGCGCCCGCCACGCCCTCGCCCTGGCCGCGGCCCGCCCCCGGCGCTTCGACGCGCTGATCCTGGTGGGCGCCTCCCCGGGCCTGGAGGACCCCAGCGCGCGGGCCGCCCGCGCCTCCTGGGACGAGTCGTGGGCGCGGCGGGCCGAGCACCGCGACGTGGAGACCTTCACGGGGGCGTGGAGCCTGCTGCCGATCATCGCAAGCCAGGAGCGCATCGAGCCCGCCGCACACGCCGCCATGCTCGCCCGACGTCGCCGCAACCGTCCCCGGGGCCTCGCCGCCAGCCTGCGGGGGGCCGGCACCGGATCCATGGCGCCGCTCTGGGACGCGCTGCCGACCCTGCGCATGCCGACGCTGCTGGTGGTCGGAGCCGAAGACGCCCGCTACGGCGATCTGGCCGCCCGGATGCAGCGCTCCCTGCCCGACGCGCGCACCGCGATCATCGCCGACGCAGGCCACTGCGCCCACCTGGAGCAGCCCGAGGCCACGGCCGGGGTCATCGAGGGGTTCCTGGGAGAGCGGCTGGCGGGATGAGTCCGCCGGCCCCCGGTCAGTCCGGCGCGCCGCAGCTCAGGTAGCGATAGAGGGCCCGGGCGTCGTCGGGGTGGTCCTCCAGCAGGACGTAGTCGGCTCCCAGGGGCATGTCGCCCCGGAACACGAACCGCCAGATCAGGTCGGGGCCACGTGCCCGGATCGCCGCCGGCTGGTCCCAATCGGCCCCGGGCGGCGCGAAGCTGCGGTCGGCCCCCTCGGCCAGCGCGCTGTGGTGGCAGCGCGTGCAGTGCTCGTCGAAGACGGGCTTGATGTCCGCGTAGGCGGGCGCCGGGTCCTCGCAGTCCCCCAGGTCGGCCTCGAAGGGGGAGTTGTCGACGCTACTGCAGTCCAGGAAGTCGCGCAGGGCGCGGTAGGCGTCCTGGGAGGGCAAGGCGCCCAGGGGCGGCATCTCCGCGGAGGCGACCCGGGCCCAGGTGGTGGCGTTGCGGGACGTGGCCGATGCGTAGTCGTCGTAGTTGAGGTCGGCCGGGGCCCCGTGGCGATCCTCCCCTTCGCGCTCGGTGCTGTGGCAGTACAGGCAGTAGGGCCCGAAGACGTCGGGCAGCAGCACCTCGTCGAAGTGGGCCTGGGTGCCCAGCCCGGGATCGACGCAGGCCGATCGCCCCGTGTAGACCAGATCGTCCGAGGGCCCCTCGTCGCAGGCGGCCAGGGAGAGGGCGGCCAGGGAGAGGGCGGCCAGGGCGATCGCGGCGAGGACGGAGGGAGCGCGGTCCATCACAGCCGCCCGATCGTGATCGTCGCCGCCGCCAGGAAGCCCGAGGCCGCGAAGCCGGAGACCGTGTGCAGCGCCACCACGCCCTCCCAGTGCTCGGCCGGCAGCACGTTGGACTGCAGGACGCCGGTGACCGCGACCATGCCCATGAAGATGTTGTGCAGGATCGACAGGACGATGTGCGTGTTGCGCGTGGAGGTCCACTCGCTGATGCCCTTGTCCTGGGGCCGCGTCGACGGCGATGGCATGGTCCAGGCGATGAAGGCGGCGCTCCAGTAGGTGCCGATGGCGGTGCCGGCCAGCCCGCGGTGCAGGCCCAGCATCGGCTCCAGATCGGCCCGGGGGATGCCGATGCCCGCGGCGGGGTCGCGCCCCTGCAGGGAGACGCGGTTGACGACGCCGACGACCTCGGCCGCGATGATCGTGCAGAAGGACGTGAAGGCCAGGGTCTGGTGGGCGGCGAGCATCTGGCGGCGGGTGTGCAGGATCCGCAAGGTCTCCCGGAACTCCGGGTACTCGGTGGGCTCCAGGGACGAGGCCGGGCCCGACAGGTCGCGGTCGATGTCCAGACGCGGCGCGGGCGGCGACCACTGCGCCGCGGCCAGGCCGGGCGTGAGCAGGGACAGCGCCACGATCAACAGCAGGCTCCTCATGGGGCGCCGTCCATTCCGAGCACCTGCTCGAACCAGGAGACCAGGTCGGCCAGCCCCTGATCCGACAGCCGCTCCTGCGTGTAGAAGGGCATGTAGGCAAGGGGCACGCCGTAGGGCCGGGTGCCGTGGCGGATGGTCTGGTGGAAGCCCAGGTTCGAGGTCTCCCCGCGGTTGCGGTAGAGCTCGGCGATGGAGGACCGGCCCGCGGACAGGCCGTAGGTGCCGGGGCCGGGGCGGGCGTGGCAGTGCAGGCAGGAGCGCTCGTAGATCTGCTCGCCGCGCTCGGGGCGGCCGGTCTGGGGCGGCCCCGCGAGGCGATCGGCCGGCGGATCCAGGGTGTGCGCCGGGGCGAAGGGCAGCAGGGCGCCGTCGACGGCCTGCAGCGCATCGTCGCAGCGGCTGCCGTCGGAGAGGGCGAATGCGACCGCCTCCCGCGCCGCGTCGTCCAGATCCAGATCGCCCACGCGCACGGGGATCGACCAGAAGTAGGCGAGCAGCGCC
>CALCXL010000858.1 GCA_937907595.1 uncultured Pseudomonadota bacterium | reverse complement strand
ACCCGACTTCCGATTGTACGAGCCCCGGCGGAACCCCAACGGGAACCTGGCCATCACCGCCCAGCTCGACGCGCTGCCGTCCATCCCGCCGGACATCCTCCAGCGGCTCTACGGGGGGACGATTCCCGATCTGGAGTTCCCGAACGGGCACTACCTCTGCGAGTGGGTGGCACGGGTCGCGGAGGGCGTGTTGCAGGCGGGAACGATCGACCCCCTGTCGTTCGGTGAGTCCTTGCAGACGACGGCGGGCATGGTCCGAACCCTCGACCTGAAGCACGCCGAGCTCTGCAACCGTGCCGCCGCCGACCCGACGACGCCGGCGGCAACCGAATACCAGCCTGCAATGCGTCCCGGGGGCTGCCGGTTCCCCTCGACGCCGGTCGGCAGGCCCACCGGCCGATGTTGACCTCGCCTCACATGCCCGTTCGGAGCCCTCGCCACCCCCTCCACGTTCCGCCGGGGCCGCTCCCCCGCCGTACGGCGCGTCGCATGACGCACGGCGCCGCCTGGGCCCTCCTCCTGGTCCTGGGCGGCTGCAACGGGGGCGGGGACTTCTTTCGGGAGCCCTGCCACAGCGACTGCGAGGTGCCCTGGGCGGAGTGCATGGCCTACTGCTTCGACGGGTTTTACGCACGGGATCAGACCTACATCGACGACGACGACTCAGCGGTGGTTGAGTGTCCCGCCAGCCCGGTCGACTGCGACGACGACCGCGACGCCTGCCAGGCCCATTGCGAATACTGAGCTGCTGGCCCAACGACAATCCCATCTCGGGGCCCCCAAGTCCGCGCCGCCGCCGCCGCCCGCCTGGCGGAGATCGCGGGCCGCGAGGCCGAGAATCGCCTGGAGGTCCTGCTGCGCAACGACCCGGACAACCGCGTGCGCCGCGCCGCGAAGAAGGCGCTGAGGATCCGACTGGCCGCCCGGCGCTGAGCGCCTGGGACGCGGACCCCGCGACCTCAGGCCCGTCGACGGGAGGCCCCCAGGCCGCGGCGGATCGTCGGCGGGCGGCCCCGAGGGGCGATCAGCTCAGGGCGCCTCGACCGTGCCCCGCAGCACCACCCGACCGTCGCCGGCCCGAAGCTGCAGCTCCTGGGGCAGGGCCAAGCCCTCGGGCAGCGGGTACTGCCGGCCCCCCCCGGACTCGGCGATGCGGGGCTCCAGGGGCCCCAACTCCAGCACGTCGTCCCCGGCCACCAGCACCAGCGTCCAGGCGGGCTCGGCCGGCAGCCCGGTGGTGGTGAAGAGCAACGTGCCGGCGTCCAGCGCCACGAACGCCCGGGACGTGGACGCCGCCCCGGTCAGGGACACCACCTGCGTGGCCGGGTCCGTCAGCTGCTCGAGCATGGCCCGGGCGCCGTCGTGGGCCTCTTGAAGCTGCCGGTACTCCTGCACCACCTGGCGCACCTGCCGTGCGTCGGCCGCCCCCGACAGCGTCGCCGAACGCACCGCGTCCTGCTGCCCGCGCCCCCAGACCGCGGCGGCGGCCAGGGCCAGGGCCATGAGGAAGGCGACGGTCCAGGCCACGCGCAGGGGCCGGCCGTCGGGGAAGAGGATCGGCGTCTCGGGCTGCTCCTGGGGCCGACGGGCCAGGGCCGCGACCATCGCGTCGGTGCCGCCCTCCAGGACCGGCTGGGGCGGCAGGCTGGCCGGCAGCGAGTAGAAGGCCGCGTCCAGCCGACCGATCTCCGCGGCGCAGGCGGCGCAGCCCAGGGACAGGTGCTCGCGGATGCGCGCCTGCACCGTCGCGTCGCCCCCGTCGGTCACGAACGCGGGAAAGTGGGGCCGCAGGTCCCGGCAGCGATCGACCTCCATCAGGTGCCCTCCGCCAGCCGCAGCAGCGCCTGATCGAAGCGCGCCCGATCCTCCGCGCCGGAGTCCCCGCCGGGCAGGCCGTCGTGAAAGACCCGCAGCAACACGTCGACGTCGGCCTCGTCCAGCGCGCTCAGGGCGCTGCCCGGCGACGGGACCATGCCCTCCACCTGCAGCGGCGGCGCCTTGCCCTTCGCCCGCCGCGCGACCCGCCACTCCATGGCCCGGCTCCGGGCCACGGTGGCCATCCAGGTCCAGGGCTCCCCGGCGTAGGCGTCGTAGACGGGGGCGTGGCTCCAGATCTCCCCGAAGGACTCCTCCAGCAGCACCGCCGCGGCCACAGGCTCGGGCACCATGCGGGCGATGGTGGCGTGCAGGTGAGGGCCCACGGCCTCGATGAGGGCGCGCAGGGCGTCGCGATCGCCGTCGGCCATCCGGTCGATCAGCGTACGAAGCTCAGAGGGGTCGGGGACCGTCACGGCCCGGAGTCTACAAGGGCCGGCGACGGCTCACAGGCCGGCGCGCAGCGCGTCCACGATCTGCCAGCGGCGGTTGGAGCCAGCGCCGTCCAGGCTGATGACGAACCGCACCGTGCCGTGCTCCTTGGTCTCCAGGTAGCCCGCCACCGACTTCGTCACCTTGAGCGTGCCCGTCTTGCTGGGCACGTCGTGCTTGGCGCGCATCAGGCCCTTGTGGGCGGCGAACATGGCCAGCGCGGCGGCCAACGACGGCCCCGTCGCGCGGTTCTCGTAGGAGATGCCCGACCCCTCGGTCATGGAGATGCCGGCCAGCTTGGGGTGCTTGGCCAGGAACTCTCGGGCCACCGCGACGCTCTTCTCCAGCGTGGCCGGCGCGCCCTTCTCCTGGGCGCCGATGGCCAGGAACACCTGGTTGGCGATGTAGTTGTTGGAGTAGTACAGCAGCGCGTGCACCGACTCGGACACGGTCCGGGTGTTGGCGTGCTTGTACAGGGGCTCGGTCGCCGGGGCCGTCCCCCGCTCGTAGGCCTCCCCCACCGTCACCCCGGCGGCGCGCAGCTTCGCGGCGATGAGCTCGGCGGCGTAGCGGCGCACGTCGTCGGGCTGCTGGCTGAGGTTGATGCGCTCCTTGCCCTTGATGCCCCGCGCCGTCGCCACCCGCTCGGCCAGGGGGGTCAGCGGCGTCTGGTCCTCCGCGCTGACGATCTTGCCGCCGGACACGGTGACGTTGACGGTGTTGAAGTTCACGGCGACGGCGGAGTTGAGGGCGTCGTAGGGGTTGTCCGAGTCGCCCACCCCCGGCACCACGATGCCGTCGGCGAAGTAGCTGTCGTCCACAACCACCCCCTTGAGCGCGCCGGGCAGCTTGTCCTTGAGCGCGGCGGCGATCAGGTCCAGCTCCTCGCTGACCAGGAAGGGGTCGCCGTGGCCCTTGACCACCAGCATGCCGTCCCGCACCCAGAACCAGGTCTCGAAGCGCCCGTCCAGGCCCAGGTACTCGGTCGCCAGCAGCGCGGTGACCACCTTGAGCATGGACGCGGGGATGAAGTCCCGGCCCTCGCCCAGGTCGATCAGCACCTGCCCCTGCTCGTCGAGCACGTAGACCACGCCGTCGGCGCCGGCGAGCTTCTTGACGTCGTCCTGCCAGCCGGCGAGGGCCAGTCCGGGGAGGAGCCACAACAGCAGGATCATCGAGCGCATCACTGGGGGTCTGCCTCCACGCCGGGCAAGCCGGTGATGGTGCCGTCGTCGGCGATCTGCACCGCCGAGTCGGGGAAGTCGCCCTGGGAGAGGGCACGAACGATGGCGACCGCCTGCCCCTCGGGGTCCAGGATCGGTCCGCCCGGGGGCACCTGCCGGCCCGCCACGAAGCGCCCGCCCGCGAAGCGACCGTCGGGGTGCAGGTCCGCCACCAGCAGCCCCGTCAGGCCCAAGGGGCCGGTGAGGTTGAAGCCGCCGTAGGTGATGAAGTTGCCCAGGGAGTAGGCGATCAGCCGGTCGCGGTACAGCTCCATGCCCCGCAGGACGTGAGGCCCGTGGCCCACCACCAGGTCCGCGCCGGCGTCGACCACCGCGTGGGCGAAGGCCTGCACGTCGCCGCGGTCCTCCCCGTGGAAGGTCTCCTTGCCCGGGGTGACGTGCTGCGACGAGCTCCCCTCGGACCCGCCGTGGAACGACACCATCACCAGGTCGACCTTCGCGGCCAGGTCCGCCACCGCCACCGCCGCCAGGTCCACCCGCCGCAGGTCGTTGCTGCCCGGCGACGTGGCGAAGGCCAGCAGCCCGACCTTCACGCCGTCCACGTCCAGGATCGTCTCGTGCCCCACCGGCCCGGACCAGGCCACGCCGGCCCCATTGAGCGCGCCCAGGGTGCTGGCCCGACCCGCCTCGCCGAAGTCGTTGTGGTGGTTGTTGGCGGTGGAGACCACGTCGACCCCCGCGGCCACCAGGTGCTTGACGTAGGCCACCGGGGTGCGGAAGGCGTAGCAGGCCGACTCCGGGTCCTTGCACTTGGTGGACGCGCCGGAGTCCAGCAGGGTGCCCTCCAGGTTCAGGAAGGCGACGTCGGCCGCCTGCATGAGGTCGGCGTAGGCGGAGAAGAGGCTGGCGCCGCCGTCCTTCGGCAGGCCCGACCGGCTCAGGGGCGAGCCCATCATCGTGTCCCCGCCCAGGGCAAAGCGCAGCGACGGCCCGGCCTTGGGCGCCACCGCGTCGGGCCCCAGGGTCACCGCCGTGCCCAGCCGAGCGCGCTCGACCAGGGCGAGGTTGGCGCGGGCCTCAGGTAGGTGCCGGGCGGCGTCGGCGTGGTCGGGCTGGAGCTCCAGCACCCGCTCCCAGCTGGCCACCACGTCGCCCCAGCGCGACAGCACGTAGTAGGACCAGCCGATCTCGTAGAGCGAGGGCACGTGGTCCGGGTCCAGGCTCAGGGCCTCCTGGTACTTGAGCACGGCGGCGTCCGTGGCCCGGGCTCGCTGCAGCTCGAAGGCTTCGGTGTAGGCTCGCTCCACCGCCGGGTCGGCCGCCGTGGCGTCGGCGTGCAGGACCCCCAGGCCCAAGCCCGCGCCCAGCAGCACGAAGAGAGTCCACACCCACCGGTCCTGCCTCAAACGCATCGCTCCTCCGCTGCGGAGTGTACTCAGCCGCACCGCTTGACGATTCGATCTGACCCCTGCATTGAAAGACCCGGAACAGGCCCTACTTCGTTCACGTACAGAGGGTGCCGAGCAGCCTGGGTATACTCCGACCCCGCAAAGGACGCTGAAATGAGCCTCATCCGATCCCGCATCTCGCGCGCGCGCCGCCGCCTGGCCCCCTTCCTGGTGGTCCTGCTGCTCGCCGTGTCCTTCGACGCAAGCGCCGACGACGACGACACCCTGGAGGGCACCCCGGAGGAGGAGCTGTCCCCGGGCGTCCGCCTGCGCATCGCCTCCTGCGGCTACGAGGAGGCCGGCGAGCTCCCCGGCGGCAACCCCGGCGACGATGACGACAGCGCCGACGACGACGACAGCGCCGACGACGACGACAGCGCCGACGACGACGACTCCGCCGCAACGGACGACGACGACTCGGCCCGCTGATGACCGAAGCGGTGCCCGCGACCAGCCCGGCGACGACCCAGCTCGCGCCGCACTTCCACGAGGAGACGTTTGGCGACTACCGCCTGACGCACCTCCTGGGGAAGGGCGGCATGGCGTCGGTGTACCGCGCGGTGCGTTCGGGGCCCATGGGCTTCGCCAAGCAGATGGCGATCAAGCGCCTGCACTCGGCGCTCACCGACAACGACCAGGTCCTCAAGGCGCTGATCAACGAGGCGCGGCTGGGCGGGCAGCTCAAGCACCCGAACATCGTGGAGGTCTACGAGTTCAACAAGGTCGGGGAGGAGCCGGACGAGGTCTACTACCTGGCCATGGAGTTCGTCGACGGATGGACCCTGGACCGCATCACCAAGCTGGCGATGGAGCAGGAGCTCCCCATCCCGGTGGAGGTGGTGCTCGACATCATCATCCAGATCTGCGACGGCCTGCACTACGCCCACACGGTCGAGAGCCTGGACGGCCAGGAGGTCAAGCTCGTCCACCGCGACCTCAAGCCCGCCAACATCATCCTGGGGCGGGACGGCGTCGCCAAGGTGATGGACTTCGGCATCGCCAAGGCCGCCACCAACCTTTTCAAGACCACCATGGCGGACACCACCAAGGGCACGCCGCACTACATGTCCCCCGAGCAGGTGGCCGGCGCCCCCAACCTGGACGCCACGTCGGACATCTTCGCCATGGGCTCGGTGCTCTACGAGCTGGCCACCGGGAAGATCCTGTTCACCGGCGAGTCCCTGGTCTCCGTCCTCTTCGCCGTGGCCCGCGTCGACGTCGCCGAGGCCCTGGCCCGCCTGGAGCGGATCCTGCCCGGCCTGGGCGACGCGGCCGGACGCTGCCTGCAGAAGGACCCCGCCGAGCGCTACCAGTCGGCGAAGGAGATGCGCAAGGCCCTGGAGCGGCTGCGCGACAGCTGCCCCGGCGACGCCACGATCAAGACGTACCTCTACGCCCTGCGCGAGCGCATGCTGCACGGGCAGCCGGACGTCCAGGACGACGAGGACGGGCCGGAGTTCGCCACGCTGCTGGCCAAGGATTGGGTGACGGTGGACGCCCGCGCCCGGCAGGAGCTGGCCGACACCAAGCGCGCCGCCGACGACGCCGTCTCGGAGATGGCCGGCCAGGGTCGTGCACCCGAGGTGCTGCCCTACGCCGAGACCCTGGAGGCGCCCACCGGCGAGCAGACCGCCGCCGCCCGCAAGCGCAAGAAGCGGGGGGCTCCGGCCGCCCGCCCCGGGGACATCAGCCCCCGCACCGCCACCCGCCCGAACCTCCGCCCCACCCTCGTCTACAAGAAGGAGGACACCCCCGCACAGCGCCGCCGACGCGTCCTGGCCAGCCTCGCGGTGGCCGTGCTGACGATCGCGGCCGGCGTGCTCGGCTGGCTGGAGTTCGGCCCCGAGCCCGCCTCCGAGCCCCAGCCCACCCCGCTGGCCGCGGCGGTGTCCGCGCCCGTGGAGTTTGGCGACCTGGCGGTGGAGGCCACCCCCACGCCCGCGCCCACGCCGCGCTCATCGACCGAGTCGCCTTCGAGGAGGCCAACCTCCCTGCCACCGGCGGTGAGGAGCTCGCCGACC
>CALCXL010000857.1 GCA_937907595.1 uncultured Pseudomonadota bacterium | reverse complement strand
CTCGCCGCCCGCTCCGCGGGACCCAGCCGCCCCGCGCGCTCCGCCGCCTCTGCCTCCACCGCCCAGGCCGCCGAGGTCTCCTGCCGACTCCCCGCGGCCAGCCGCGCCGCCTTCGCGACGTGCTGCGCCGCCGCCAACCGCCCCCGCTGCAGCTCCGCCTCCGCCAACTCCAACAGGGTCGCCGCCCGCTCGTGGCAGGCTGAACGGTCCACCGCCGCGCGTGCGAACTCCGCCGCCGTCGCCGGGTCCCCTCGCCGCCGAGCCCTCGCCGCCGCCCGCCGGAGCAGCCCGCCCGCCCGCAGCCCGCTGCCGTCGTGCAGGGCGTGGTGGGCCACCGCGAACAGCCGCCGGTCCGTCCAGCCCTCCGGATCACCCTCCGCCGACAGCACCTGCCGAGCCCGCCGATGCAGCGGCTCCTTCGCCCCCTCAGGCCACTGCTGCGCCAGGGCCCGACGCACCCCCGAGTGCCGGAACCGCAGGTGCCCCCCCACCTGGACCAGCACCCCCTCAAGCTCCGCCATCGACAGCGCCGACGCCACCGCCTCCCGGTCGATGGAGAAGGCGCCGAGCACCTCCGCCGCCTCGTCGAAGTTCACCTCCGGCGCGATCAGCGCCACCGCCGCCAGCGTGCGACGCACGCGCAGGGGACGCGCCGCCAGCCGCCCCAACCACAAGTCCCCCGGCGCCCGCCCCAACTCCATCCGGTCCGCCGCCCGGCCGTCGAAGCGCCAGCCCCCCGGCGTGGGAGCCAGCGTGCCCGCGTCCACCAGCGCTCGGAGCAGCTCCTCCAGCCGCTGGGGGTTGCCCCCGCTCCGCTCGTGCAGCCAGTCCGCCACGTCCCGCTCGCCGCGGCCAAGCGCGCCGTCCAGCCAGCGCTCCACCTGGTGCAGGTCGAAGCCGCCCAGGCGCACCCGCTCCATGGCCCGCCCCGCGGCCAACTGCAGCCGGAGGAGGAAGTCGCGCGCAGGCTCGTCCAGGGAGGGCGTCGTAGTCGCGTCCTCCTCGTCCGCCTCCGTCGGCGCGCTCAACACCAGGACGAAGGGGGAGCCGCCCATGCAGCGCGCCAGGGCCACCAGCAGCTCCTGGCTGGCCGGGTCCGCGCGGTGCACGTCGTCGACGATCAGCACCGTGGGTCGGCCGGGCATCGCCGTCGACAGCAGCGCGTCCCGCAGCGGCTCCATGCGCGGCGCGCAGGCCACCGCGTCCGGGAAGAGATCCGCCAGGGCCGGCACCAACTGCACCAGACCGCCGGCCCGCCCCTCCGTCGTCGCCCGCAGCGCCCCGAGCCGCTCGGTGCGGTCCGCGTCCCTCAGGCTGGGCAGGCTGGCCCGCAGGTGCGCCAGCGCCTGGACGATCGGGTCCAGGGGGAGGCTCTGCTCGAACGCCGCACAGCGGGCCGTCAGCACCAGCGCCCCCCGCCGCCGCATCGGCTCCGCCACCTGGTGCAGGAAGCGGGTGCGGCCCCCTCCCGGCGACGCCTCCACCAACACCACCCGACCCTGCCCACGATCCGCCGCCGTCGCCGCGTCCAGCAAAGCCCGCGCCTCCTCCGCTCGGCCGACGAAGGGCGCGTGGCTGCGCAGCAGGCCCGGCAGGTCGCCCGAGCCCAGGGGCATGGTCCGGTGCGCCGCTGTCTCCGCCGACCGCCGAAGGTCCGCCGCCAGCCCCCGCGCCGTCTGGTAGCGGTCCCGCGGCTCCCGGCGCAGCGCCCGCAGCAGCACGTCGCCCAGCGCCCGCGGCAGGTCCCGACGGCGGGCGCAGGGGTCCTGCACGTCCCCTTCCCGATGGCGGTGCAGCACGTCCGCCGCCTCCTCCCCCGGAAACGCCGGCTCCCCGCAGAGCCACTCGTACAGCGACGCCGCCAGGGCGTAGAGGTCCGTGCGCTCGTCCGACGGCCCCCCCAGACCCCAGGCCTCCAGCGCCATGTACGGCAGGGTGCCCAGCAGCAGCCCCCGGTCGATGTCCTCATGAAGCCCACGCACGCGCGCGAGGCCCCAGTCCACCAACCGCAGCCGCTCCCCGTCCCAGATCAGGTTGGACGGCTTGATGTCCCGGTGCAGCAGCCCCCGCTCGTGGGCCAGCGCCAGGCCGTCCGCCAGCGCTGCGGCCCCGCGCGCTGCCACCTTCGGGTCCGGCCGGGCCCCGTCGGCGATGCAGGTGTCCAAGCCCCGCCCTGGCGCGTGCTCCATCACCAGCCACGTCCGGTCGTCGCGCACCCCGGCGTGCAGCAGCCGGACGAAGTTGGGGTGATCCAGCTGCGCCAGCGCCTCCGCCTCGTGCCGCAGCCGCAGCAGATCCGTCGACTTGCGCTCCACCGCGGCCCCATCCAGCGCCTTGATCACCACCTTCCGCCCCGTCTGCTCGTCCCGACCCAGGTGCACCGCCGCCTGCGCGCCCCGGGCCAACGGGCCCCCCAGACGCCATCGCCCGTCCAGCAAGCCGCCTCCGCGCTGCTCGGCCCGTTGCTTCATGGGAGCCTCCTGGGGCGCTGTCGACCGTCCTGGCCGACCCTGCTCTGCGCCTCCATGCGATCCAACGCGGCTCGGCCGCCGATCTAAAAAGCCGCGGGCCGAATCCTCGCCGATCGGTCCACGTCGCCACGGCGACGAAGCGTTGGGGTGAGGGCCACCCCAACAAAGGCGGCCCGCGCCGACCCGGCCTGTCGTCTCAAGGGGCATGGCACCCTCTCTTCAAGGCGCATTCGCGACGGCCCGCTCGGGTTTGCTAGCCTCAACATCGGCTTCGGCCGGGGAGGGGACCACGAGGGGCGGACACCAGCTCGATGCGCTCGTGATCGCTTGCCAGAAGGGCGAGCCGCGGGCGTTCGACCGGCTGGTGCGAGCCATCGAGCCTTCCCTGCTGCGGCTGGCCACGGCGATCCTGCACGATGCAGTGGCCGCGGAGGATGCGTTCGTGGAGGCGATGGCCAGCGTGCTGCCCCGCATCGGCGAGTTGGAGGCCCCGGCGGCCTTCGGCACCTACGCCCGGCGTGCCGTCCGCAACGCTGCCATCGACCTGCGCCGATCCCGCAACCGCCGAGAC
>CALCXL010000856.1 GCA_937907595.1 uncultured Pseudomonadota bacterium | reverse complement strand
ACACGATCCTGCGGGCCGATCTCGAGCTGGCGCTGCCCGTGCGGCAGACCTGCCGGGAGATGGTCCGTCTGGTGAACAACCAGGGGGAGCTCTGGCAGCTGGTGCGCGAGGGCTCCCGGGATCGCGACACCTTCGGCGGCGACCAGCGCTTCCTGGAGGAGGAGTGGCGGTCGGCCCGCTCCCGCTGCGACCTGGGCATCGTCGGCCTGCCGCGCGGGCTCGCCCGGGAGGTGCTGGACCATGAGCTGAAGCTGATCGACGCCCTGCAGGCCTCCCTGGGCGCCGTGGTCGCGGCCTACCTGCAGGAGGAGACGGTGGCGGCCGTCAACGCCCGCATCCGGGACTACGACCGCAGCCTGTCCCTCTGGACCGATTGGCTGCCGCGATCCTCGGAGTTCTGGAACGGCTCGCTGGTGCAGGAGGCGAAGAAGCGTTCGTGCCTGAGCGACGTACGCACCAGCGCCCGGCAGGTCTCCCACGTCCTGTGGCGGCTCTCCACCCAGGTGACCGACGAGCGGGACCCCCAGGAGCTGATCAACCTGGAGGCGATGCTCGCGGGGCTGCGCACCGAGCACACGCGCTGCGGCGGCACGCTGATCGCCCCCGGCGCCCGGGCCGAGCACCGGGACGTGGGCGAGCTGCTGGGGACCTACGAGCGCTGCCTGCGCGGGGTGCGGAGCAGCGACGACGACCTGATCCGCGCCGCCATGGACGCCGAACAGACCGCGATGGGGCACCTGGTGCGGTGCCAGGCCGAGTACGCCGCGGGCAAGGTCACGGGGCCCTGCCGCGTCGACTGACCGGGGGCGCCCCCCCTCAGGTCGTCAGGCGACGGTAGATGGCAGGCAGGCGCTCGGGCAGCGCCGCGACGCTGTCGATCACCGCGTAACGCACCGCGCCGTACATCTCGCGCAGGTACTCCTCGCCGTCGGGGTCCACCGTGATGCAGAAGGGGTGCACCCGCTGCTCCATGGCTTCGCGCAGCGCGGTGCGGGTGTCCGCCTGGGCGTAGCTGCTCTGGTACAGGTCGCATCCGCAGTCCAGGGGCTTGCCGTCGCTGAGCAGGATCAGCAGGCGGGTGCGGGCGTCCACCTCCAGGAGCTTCTGGGTGGCGTGGCGGATCGCGGCCCCGTCGCGGTTCTCCATCTTGTAGGTCATGGCGCCGATGCGGCCCTTCACGCCCAGGTCGTAGCGCTCCTCGAAGCCCTTGAAGACGTCGAAGGTGACCATCTGGCGGCCGCGGCCCGAGAAGCCGAAGATGCCGTAGCGGTCGCCCAGGGCCTCAAGGGCCTCGCACATGAGCACCAGGGCCTCCTTCTCGACCTCGATGACCGACTTGCCCGTCTCCCCAACGTTCTCCCGGGTCGACGCCGACAGATCCACCAGGAAGGCCACAGCGACGTCGCGCTCGCTCCGCCGGGTCCGCATGTAGACCCGGCCGTCCGACGGGCGGCCCAGCTTGCGGTCGACCAGGTCCTCGACCAGGGCCTCCAGATCCAGGGAGTCGCCCTCGCTCGCCCGCCGCTCCCGCCCCATGCCGTCGGGGCGCAGCATCTGGAACTCGCGGCGCAGGCGGCGGACCATCGGCTGGTGCTCGGCCAGGACGGACTCCACGAAGGCGGACGCGTCGCCCACCGCCTGCCGCTCCCACACCGAGGCCCAGCGGGGGCGGTAGTCGCCGATCTGCTCGTCCCACTCGGGGTAACGCTGCACACGCATGCCGGCGGGCACCAGGGCGTCCTCGTTGACGGCGACGGGCAAGGGAGCACCGACCACGCCCTCGGCGTCCCGGCGCAGGCCCTCGCGGAAGCCCTCCAGCAGGTTGCGCTCCAAGGCGCGGTCGGAGACCTCGGGGTCCACCTCCAGCGCGGCCAGGATCTCCCGGAGGCTGACCGGCACGCCCCGGGAGTCCAGGGCCCGCTGGATGCGCTCGGCCCGCTCCTGAAGCTCCTCGCGCTCGGCCTGGGCCACGTTGTCCACCACGTCGCCCTGGAAGAAGCGGCCGCCGGCGGGGCTGCCTCCCAGGGGCGCGACCGCGGGCCCCGACGCGCCGGGCTCCCCCTCCCCTTCGCCCGCCGCGTCGTCGCCGCCCGACTCGTCGCCCCGCAGCATGCCCAGGCCGAAGCTGGGCGTGTCCTGGGGCGGCTCGGGGTCACCCGGGGGCGTGGGCTCGCCCAGGCCGCCCACCAGCTTGTAGAGGAGGACGGAGGCCCCGGCGGAGTCCTGGACGGTGGCTCCGGGGTGCCGGAGGGACTGGAGCAGCCAGGAGGCCTCCCGGAAGCGGCGGTAGGTGGGGCCCTCGGGCAGCTCGTCGCCGAACCACAGCCAGCGGGCCAGCAGCTCGAGCATGAGCTCGGCGCCCTGCAGATCGTCCATGGGCGGCCGCGCGTCGCGGTCCAGGTCGGACATCGTCTCCAGGTCCCGCGCCAGCCCCGGGTACTCGCGGCGCATGCAGGCGTCGACGCGCAGGTCGTCGGCGAAGAGGAACAGGCGCCGGGCCAGGGCCGGATCGTCGAAGCGACGGGAGAAGACCAGCACCGGGTTCTTCTCGTCCGGGTTGGGCGGCGTGCCTTCGACGTCGATGGGATCGAGCCCCGGCACGGCGTCGTGCACCAGGCGGAAGGTGCCGAACTCGATGCGGCCGACCTCGTGCGCGGTGGCCACCTTGTAGAGCCGGAAGTTGCGCTCGTCGTCCTCGAAGCGGTCCAGCCGCGGCACCAGGAAGATGTGCCGACCGTCGGTCACCGCCACCGCGCCCGTGGGCATCGCCATGCCTTCAGGCAGGTCGGCGGAGCTGCGCACGAGGACGCCGCTGCCCAGGTTCTCTCCACCGCCCAGAAGGAGTATGTCGAGGCGAAAGCCTCCCTTCGCGATTGTAAGCGTGCTCTCAAGGCTGCCAAGAGGAAATTGTTGGAGGACACGGCCTCGGAGGA
>CALCXL010000855.1 GCA_937907595.1 uncultured Pseudomonadota bacterium | reverse complement strand
CACGCCTTCGTCGACGCGTCGGACCCGGCCAACCCCTACCTCAACTCCATCACCTGCATTCACAGCCGGTACAACCGCCGCGCCTTCAACGACGGCTACCACATCCACCACCACGTCAAGCCGCGCTGCCACTGGGCGGACCTGCCGGGCGAGTTCGAGGACAACCGCGCGGTCTACGGGGCCCAGGACGCCGTCGTCTTCGAGGGCCAGGACTTCTTCACGGTGTGGGTCTGCTTGATGCTGGGCTGGTGGGGGCCGCTGGTGCGCTCCTTCGTGCAGCTGCCCGGCGCGCCCGAGCGCTCGCCCGCGGAGGTCCGCGCGTTCCTGGAGAGCCGGCTGGAGCCGGTCCCGGCCACGTCGGCGGCCGCCGAGCCCGCCGGGGAGCCCGCGTCGGCCTGAGGCGATTCGCGGCCCTGGGCCCGTCGATCACCGCAGGTCGATGATCAGTTGACCTCGATGGGGATGCGCTGCTCGACGAAGCGCACCGACGCCTGTTCGACCGTGAGGCCCAGGGCCTCCGCCTGCTCCGGCGACACCCGCCACCAGGTCGCGGTGACCGCCAAGGTGTAGGCCCCCGGCTCCAGCTTCTTGTCCAGGGCCCAGGCCGCGTCGAAGGTGCGGGACGCGCCGGGCTGCAGCCGCTCGTCGCTGATCTCCGCGAAGGGGGCCACGTTGGCCATCTCCCGCTTCAGCCACGCGACGCTCGGCGCGGTGCCCTTCGCCAGCTCCCCCGCGGCGTCGACCAGCTCGAACTGGATCGCCACCCGGTGGTTGGGATCCCCGCTCGGCACCGCGTGGCCCGCCCCGGTGTTCATGATCTCGGCCGTCGCCCGCACCGTGTCGCCCCGCTCGAAGCGCGCCTTCTGCACCCGCACCTGCAAGGTGACGGCGCGCGCGATGGCGGCGGGGTCGTGGTCGCCCAGGCCGCCGTGGGAGGCGAAGGCCGCGAAACGCGAGCCGGCGATGGGCCCCGAGACGCGCTGCATGTGGCAGTCCTGGCAGGGGATGTTGGCCTGGCCGAAGCTGCTGCGCTCCCACTCGCCCACAGTGTCCAGGAAGGGGTGCTCCTCGCCGCCGGGCAGCGCCTGCTGATGGCAGAAAGCGCAGGCCTCCGCGCTGCGCAACGCGTCGCTCTGCACGACCTTGTGGGGCACGGCGTCGGCGGGCAGGGCGCGGGGACCCACGATGGCGTCGCCCCGCACGTGGCAGGCGGCGCAGGTCACGCCCTCCAGGCCCAGGGACGGCTCCCAGGCCGGGTTGGGCGCCATGGCCCCGGCGCCGGGGCCCCGGGGGATCTCCGCGCGCTGGGCCAGCAGGGGCAGGTGGCACTCCTGGCAGCGCACCGGGTTGCCCAGGGCGGCGGAGGCGGCCAGCCAGGCGGGGCTGGTGGAGGCGCGCGCGTGGCCCGACGCCCCCCACTGGTCGTGGATCGCGCCGTGGCAGGCGTTGCAGGTCTGGGCCGACAGGCTGGGCAGCGGGGCCGGTGCCTGCAGCTCCAACGGCCCCAGGGACGTGGGCCAGAGGGGCTCGGCGGCGGTGGCCTGGGAGAGGAGCAGCAGGGACAGCAGAAGGCGCACAGATGCCTCAGAAGTTGATGATCGACGCGTCGTCCGCGCGGGTGGTTTCGGGGATCAGGACCGCGTCGCCGGGAGCGTACAGGTCCGTGTAGATCGCGTAGTAGCTGGTCACCTTCTTGACGTAGTGGCGGCTCTCGTCGAAGGCGATCTCCTCGACGAACTCCTCGAAGGGCATGTCGACCTTGGGCTTGAGCCAGCGGCCGATGTTGTGGGGGCCGCCGTTGTAGGAGCCCACGGCCAGGGGGAACTGGCCGTCGAAGCGCTCCAGCAGCTTGCCCAGGTAGAAGGTGCCCAGCCGGATGTTCTGGTCCGGCTCCAGCAGGGTCTCCACCCGGAAGGCGGGGTCCCCCATCAAGGCCGCCACCTTCGCGCCCGTGGCGGGCATCACCTGGACCAGCCCCAGGGCGCCGGCGTGGCTCACGGCGTCGTGCTTGTACAGGCTCTCGGCCCGCATGATCGACAGCATGAGCAGCGGGTCGACGTCATTCTCCCAGCCGGCGCGCCAGACGTGGGAGCCGAACGCGGCGGGGAAGCGCAGCGTCCAGGCCGCTCGGCCCTCGCCCAGCCGATCCAGGCTGCCGTAGTGGATGCTCTGCGTGGCGAAGTGGGACACGCTGGCCGGGTAGCCCGCCGCACCGAAGAGCTGGCGCCAGTCCTCCGACTTGAGCTTCATGTCCAGGATCGCCGACCAGCGCTGGACCTCCGCGGTGCCCCCCTTGCCGCCGCCGGCCTTCCACTTCCGCACCGCCCGCTTCTTCCGGGAGCTCCGGGAGACGTCCCGCACCTCGCTGTAGACCGCGGCCAACAGCGGCCCCGCCTGCTCCCCGAGGCCGATGCGGCTCAGCTCCAGCGCGGTGGGCAAGGCCGGCCAGTGGGTCGAATTTTCCTCCACGAAGCGCGTCCAGAGCCGCCCGCCCGCCACGGGCTCCCACCACGTGGACTCCTCCCAGGTCGGCGGGACCACCAGGCTGCGCTCGGCCACCGCCGGGGGAGGGGGGCCACGGAGCACAGGGACCGGAGGGGAGAAGAGCGCGCCGCTGGCCCAGCCATCGCGGGCGCGCTGGACAACGCGGCCGTCGCCGTCGCGCACCAGCAGGCGCTGGGGGGGCGGCTCGGGGGCGGGCCCCGGGCGGTACGAGCGATCGAAGGCGCGGGCGACGGCCTCGGTCACCGCGGTGGCGGAGGCGCGCTGCGGCAGGGGCATGGCGCGGGCGGCCTGCCCCGGCCAGCGACCGTCGCGCCACCGGCCGGCGGGCGCCTCCCCGTTCTTGCGCGCCAGCCGGTTGCGATGCACCAGGGTGTACCAGCCGTCGGGATCCTCCCGGCTGAGCGCGTCGTACTCCTTCGTCGCCGCCGACCACTCCTTCTTGCGCTCGTGGGCGCGCGCCTTCCAGAACCGCGCCGCCTGCTGATGGCGGCCCGAGCGGCGGGCCAGATCCCCGAGCACGTCGATGGCGGTGTCGTGATCGCCAGCCTTGTAGGAGAGGTAGCCCACGAAGAAGGTGACCTTGCTGTTGCGACGGGCGCGGCTGTTTCGGGCCTGCCAGGCCCGGTAGGCGGCGACCGCCTCGGCGTAGTCCTGCGCGCCCATGTGCAGCAGGGCGCTGCGCTCCTCGGTGTGTCGGAAGCGGCGGCTGGTCGGGTGCTTCGAGGTCCCGAGGACCTGGTGCTTGACGGCTTCGGCGAAGCGGCCGGCGCGGGAGAAGCCCTGCACGGCCCAGTAGAGGTTCTCCGCCGCTCCGTCGGCGTCGGGGTCGCGGGCGTAGCGTTTCGCGGCCTCCTCCCCGACCAGGTCGTACTGCCGGTTCCGCCACAGGAAGTCGTGCCGCTCGCCATCCAGGCGCTTGCCCAGAGGCGTCGCGGCCTCGCCCGTCCCGGGGTTGCGGGCCTCCAGCTCGCAGTACAGGTCGAAGGACGCGTCGTGCTGCCCCGCGCTGCGCAAGGAGCAGGCGCGGGTGTAGAGCTGCTCGTCGCTGAGGGCGGGCAGGTCCAGCCCCCAGGCCTCCAGGCGGTGCAGGGCGTCGGCGGCGGCGTCGCCGGTGGTGGGGAGGCGGTGGTGGACGTACAGGCCCCGGTACCGGGACGCGGCGGCCTCAAACTCCCCGGCCCCCTCCAGGGCGGCAGCCAGCCGGAGGGAGATGGCCTCCCGTCGCTGGTCGTCGGGGTGGGCTTCGAGGAACGCGTCGAAGCGCTCGATGGCCTGGCGCTGCTGGCCCAGCGCGAGCAGGGCGTCGGCCTGGAGCAGCTGACACTCCGCGGCGAAGGTGCCGTCCGGCCACGCGAGCAGGTAGGCGTCGCACTCGGCCACGGCGGTGCTGGGGTGCCCGCGGTTCAGGTCGGCCTGCGCCTCGTACCAGGCGGCCCACTCCTTGAGGGGGTGATCGTCCTGCTTGCGCACCCGGTAGAAGTTGGCGCTGGCCTGCTGGTGGTGCCCCAGGCGAGCGCTCACCCAGCCCAGCAGGAACCAGGCCCGCACCCGATCGGCCCCGGAGATGCGCCGCCCCTCCAGCAGGGCCTTCAGCTCCGCCCGCGCCCGATGGAGATCGCCTGCTCGGGTCGCTGCAACCGCGTCGTCCAGCTGCCGGCCGGGCAGCGCGTCGGCCGCAGGCAGGGCCGGGGCCCCGTGCAGGGAGGCCGGATCGGGTCCGCGGAGGGCGGGCGTGGCCGCGTCCTCGGCACGCGCGTGGTCGGCGGCGAAGAGGATCGTCAGCAGCCCGAGCAAGAGCACCGGGCGAAGGCGGGAGATCATGGGGACGTGCGTTCCTGGGGCGGCGCCGGCGGGCCGGAGTCATCGCCCATTGCCGGGGTGCAGCAACATGCTAGGGTCCCGACCCGCTCGCCTCAAGGCAAGCC
>CALCXL010000854.1 GCA_937907595.1 uncultured Pseudomonadota bacterium | reverse complement strand
CGGACACGAAGGGGTCGTCCACCTCGCCGTCGCAGTCGTCGTCGATGCCGTTCTCGATCTCCACGCCGGCGGGGGACATGTCGGCGTCGGCGTCGTTGCAGTCGCCGTCCAGCTCCGTGAAGCCGTCACCGTCGTCGTCGAAGCACTCGGTGCCCTCGTCGATCACCCCGTCGCAGTCGTTGTCCAGGCCGTCGCAGGCCTCGATTGCCGTGGGGTTGATGGCGGCCTCGGCGTCGTCGCAGTCGCCGGCGTTCTCCGTGAAGCCGTCGCCGTCGTCGTCGAAGTCGTCCCCGCCCTCGTCCACCAGGCCGTCGCAGTCGTCGTCGACGCCGTTGCCGTCCAGCTCCGGGGCGCTGGGCCCGACCGTCGCGTCGCCGTCGTGGCAGTCGCCGTCCAACTCGCTCAGGCCGTCGCCGTCGTCGTCGAAGCACTCCGTGCCCTCGTCCACCACGCCGTCGCAGTTCTGGTCGATGCCGTCGCAGACCTCCTGTGCGCCGGGGTAGATGGCGGCGTCCCCGTCGTCGCAGTCTCCGCCGATCTCGGCGAAGCCGTCGCCGTCGTCGTCGTAGTTCTCCGTGCCCTCGTCGATGGTCCCGTCGCAGTTCTGGTCGATCCAGTCCGCGATCTCCGGGACGCCCGGGAAGATGCTGGCGTCGCTGTCGTCGCAGTCGTCGCCGCCGGCCCAGATGGGGGAGTGGCCGTCGCCGTCGTTGTCCGTCAGGTCGACGCCGTCGCAGTTCTCGTCGATGCCGTTGAAGGGGATGTCCACCGCGCCGGGGTGGATGGTGGGGTCGTAGTCGTTGCAGTCGTCGGTGGTGCAGGGGCCGTAGAACCAGCCGTCGCCGTCGTTGTCCGCGTCGTCGACGACGCCGTCGCAGTCGTTGTCCAGGCCGTCGCAGATCTCCGGCGCGAAGGGGTTCACGGCCGGGTTGGTGTCGTTGCAGTCGTCCCCGCCCACGCTGGCCGCGTCGAAGCCGTCGCCGTCCACGTCGGTCCAGTCCGACCCGTCGCAGTCCTGGTCGATGCCGTCGTAGGGGATCTCCGGGGCGCCGGGGTGCACCAGGGGGTTCAGGTCGTTGCAGTCGTTGCCGCCGGCGCACATGCAGTTGTAGCCGTCGCCGTCCAGGTCGGTCAGGTCGCTGCCGTCGCAGTCCTGGTCGATGGCGTCGTAGGGCACCTCCGGCGCGCCGGGCCAGATGGAGGGATCCAGGTCGTTGCAGTCGCCGCCGCAGGCGAACCAGCCGTCCAGGTCCACGTCGCTGTCTTCGTCCACGATCGTGTCGCAGTCGTTGTCGATGCCGTCGCAGATCTCCGGGGCGCCGGGGTAGACCGTGATGTTGGTGTCGTCGCAGTCGGTGCACCAGGCCCAGCCGTCGTAGTCGTTGTCGAAGGAGGGGTCGTCGTCGACCAGGCCGTTGCAGTCGTTGTCCTTGCCGTCGCAGATCTCCGGGGCGCCGGGGTAGACCGTGGGGTCGTTGTCGTCGCAGTCGTCCTCGATGGTGAAGCCGTCGCCGTCGGCGTCCTCCGGGGCGCAGCCGCTGGGCGCGGTGCCGCAGAAGTCCAGGAAGGTGTTGTTGAGGTCGAAGTTGCCGCTGTTGAGGGTCTCGAACACCGCGTTGGAGGCGTTGTTCTGGATGGGGTTGGCCTGGGCGGACAGGTCCGTGGTGGGGGCCGAGGACGACGCGCTGCCGCAGGTGTAGCCCACCACCACGTTGGGCTGGGCCGAGCTGCCCACCGTCAGGGAGGTGATGTCGATCTCCATGTGTCCGTCGTCCCAGACCGACATGGAGTAGGTGTTGTTGCCCCCGGTCCAGTAGTTGGGGACGGAGACGAACTCCAGCTCCAGGTGGTCGCTGAAGACCGTGTACTGGGAGAAGCCGCCGCTGAGGACCTGGGTGTCGTTCCAGATCGCCAGGCGGGGGCCGTGGCCGTGGAACTCGGCGGTGCTGGGCGAGCAGTCGTTGTCCGGGAAGCCCGAGCCGAACCCGATGTGGCCGTTGGAGCTCAAGTGCGCCGTGGTGTAGCTGCCGCTGCAGAAGGGAAACGCGAACGGCAGCGACACGGTGGTCGAGCAGTCGTCGCAGGTCGGCATGGCGATGGCCTGCGCGTCGCGGGGGGCGAGCACCAGGCAGAGGGACGCGGCGACGATGAGGGCCAGGGCGCGCATGGACCAGACTCCGGGGACGGGGGGCTTCATCACTATAGGGGGGGTCGCGGGCGGTGCGCGCACGCAAAGTGCGCGATCGCCCTCAACGCACCAGGCCCCGCCGATCCTCCCGGGGGCGCCAGCCGCGCAGGTAGCGTGCGGTGACCCACCCGTTCCAGGCCATGGTCCGCCACACGCCCCGCTGCGCCCACACCCGCGCCGAGGTCACGATGGGGTCGGGAAGCGTGACCACCGGCCCCAGCCGGGCGGCGCGGGACACGAAGTCCAGGTCCTCCAGGAACGGCAGGTCCGCGAAGCCTCCCAGCGCCTCGAAGGTCTCCCGACGGCAGAAGAGCGCCTGGTCGCCCAGGGGCAGGCCCATCCACCGGCTGCGCAAGCCGGCGCCCAGCTCCATCAGGCGGAGGCTGGGCCGGCGATCGTCCAGACGCAGGCGGAACGCGCCCACCGCAGCCCCCGAGCCCAGGCAGCGCTCCACCGCGGCGGAGGCCCCCACGGGCAGCCGGGTGTCCGCGTGCAGGAACAGCAGGACGTCGCCGCGGCTGGCCTCCGCGCCGGCGTTCATCTGACGCCAGCGTCCGCGCTCGGCCCGGATCACGGAGAAGCCCGCGCGCTCGGCGACCTCCGCGCTGCCGTCGGTGGAGCCGCCGTCCACCAACCAGCGCTCCGCCCGGGGCGCCACCGCCGCCAGATGGCGGGCCAGGGCGGGCAGCAGCGGGGCCTCGTTGAGGACCGGGACGACGATGGAGAGGCGCGGGGACTCGGGCTCCCGTCGACCGGTCACGGCTGGATCGCCACGTCTCCGAAGGCGTAGGGCGGCAGCAGCAGGTCGATGAGCGGGCCCAGGTCGTAGTTGAGCTGGAAGTCGATGTAGGACACGACTGGCGCCGTGAACATGGGGTAGGCGGTGACCTCCCCGCTGATCAGGTTGCCCACCGCGATCCCGTAGTCGATGTCCAGGCTCATGTGCAGCAAGGACGAGTCGCTGAGCACCTCCAGGGTGGTGCCGACGGACAGCACCGTGGAGACGTAGACCCGCTCGTCGTAGCGCACGTCGATGCCCGCCTGGAAGCCGAAGTCGGTGAACAGGCCCTCGTCCAGCACCGGGGCGCCGACCTCCAGCC
>CALCXL010000853.1 GCA_937907595.1 uncultured Pseudomonadota bacterium | reverse complement strand
AGAGGACGAGGAGGGCCACGAGGAGGAGGAGAAGGCGAAAGCCGACGACCTCTTCTGGAAGCACCTCGTCTGGGGCGCCTACCGCTCCCGCAAGCGTCGGGGCGACGAGTAGCCCTGCCCCCAGCGGGCGATCAAAGCGTGTGAGTGGATCTCAGTTCGCGGTGCAGCGGCCCGTCTCCGTCTGCGGTGACCCCGGACTGCCGTGCAGCAGCCCGGTCACCTGCTCCAGCAGCTCCTCGCAGAGGTTGCTCTGCGCGTTGTTGGCGAGGTGGGGCGTGCCCCCCAGGGTCGCCAGCCCGAGGGCGTGGCCTGCCCGCCAGGTGGAGTTGCCGTTGAACGTGGGGCTGGGCTGGCCCGGCTCACAGTTGGCCACGCAGTCCGACCCCTGCCAGGAGATGGTGTCGACGTCCCGCCCCTCGAAGCTCAAGGTCAGGCTGCCGCCCGCGTCGCTGAAGGCAGGACCGCTCCAATAGAAGTCGGCGATGTCGGTCGAGTAGGCCGTGGCGTTGCCGCTGCGAGCGACCACCGCCCGCGCACCGGCTGGGATCAGCCGCGAAGAGCCCGGCCCCACGGCGGCTGCGAAGCCCCAGGTGGTGCTCAGCCCCGTGGTGGCGTTGAGGACCTCCACCTCCCAGCCGCGCAGGTCGATGTCGATGCCCGAGGCGTTGTAGATCTCGAAGTACTCGGCCGGTCCGTCGCCCGTGGCCGACGTCGCGCCCACCAGGATCTCCACGACCGCGAGGTCACCTTCGTCGAGCTCCGTGCCGTCGGAGATGAGGTCGTCGGCGATGCCGCTGCAGTCGTTGTCCAAGCCGTCGCGCACCTCGACGCCGGCGGAGGAGACCTCAGGCTCGGTGTCGTCGCAGTCGTCGTCGGAGCTTCCGGGCACGCCGTCCGCGCCGCAGGGGCTGCTCCCGTCGGCGTCCCGGTCCTCGTTGTGCATGGCCGGGTCGAAGTCGTCGCAGTCCGCGACCGTGACCGGGTCCCCGACGGCCGCGCAGGTGGGCACCGAATCGGAGTCCGCGTCCGTCCAGTTGAGCAGCGGCTCGTCGTCGTTGCAGTCCGCCGGCACCGCCTGGGAGATCGAGTCGGACGCGCCGAAGCTGCCGCACGCGGTCCAGCCGTCGCCGTCCAGGTCCGTCAGGTGGGTGATCGAGGTGTCGCCGTCGTCGCAGTCACCCTGGCAGGTGGTGCTGCCGTCCCCGTCGGCATCGGCTGCGGAGACCAGGGGGTCGAAGTCGTTGCAGTCGCCGTCGCAGATCGTGTTGCCGTCGCCGTCCACGTCGGCCTCGTTCGTGTCCGCCGAGCCGTTGCAGTCGTTGTCGGCCACGCCGTCCCCGCAGACCTGGGGAGCGCCGGGGTAGACCGTGAGGTCTTCGTCGTCGCAGTCGCCCGTGCAGGTGGTGTAGCCGTCGCCGTCGATGTTGTTGGTGTTGAGCAGCGGGTCCTGGTCGTTGCAGTCGCCGCCGCACTCGGACTCGCCGTCGTTGTCGTCGTCCGCGTCCAGGGGGTCGGTCTGGCCGTCGCAGTCCGTGTCCAGCACGCCGTCGCACTGCACCGCACCGTTGTTCGGGAACACGTTCAGGTTGTCGTCGTCGCAGTCGGCCAGTCCGTCCGCGTTCGGGCAGGGGGCGAACCCGTCCCCGTCCCCGTCCACCGGAGTCAGCGTGGGGTCGTTGTCGTCGCAGTCGAACTGCGTGATGTCGCCGGTGCAGGTGGTGAATCCGTCGCCGTCGAGGTCCGCGGTCTGCTGCAACGGGTCGCCGTCGTTGCAGTCGTTCTGGCAGGTGCTCTCCCCGTCGCCGTCCAGGTCCAGCTCCTCCCGGTCGGGGTCGGAGTCGTCGCAGTCCTGCACGTAGGGGAACTCCGCGGTGCCGCGCGCGGCGCAGTTCACCGAGGGCAAGCCGGCGTCGATGTCCGCCTGGGTGACCCGGAAGGAGCCGTCCAGGTCGTCGTCGTAGTCCTCGTCCACCGCGCCGTCGCAGTCGTTGTCCTCGGCGTCGCAGGACTCCTGGGCGTCGGGGTTGGTGGAGTCGTTGGCGTCGTCGCAGTCGCGGCGGCCGTCGGCGGCGGGGCAGGTCGTGAAGCCGTCGCCGTCCCGGTCCTTGCCGTCTTCGTTCGGGTTGAAGTCATCGCAGTCCGTGGCCACCTGGTCGGCGGGCACGCCGGGGCTCTGGGCGACCCAGCGGCCGGGAGGCGCTACGCCGCTGCAGGTGGAGACGGCCACGTCCGGCACGCCGTCGCCGTCGTCGTCCGTGGGGTCGGCGTCGCCGTCGCCGTCGCCGTCGATGTCCCGGTAGAAGATCGTGGCCAGCTCGTCCTGGTTGTTCTCGCCGCAGGCGGAGTTGTAGTCGCCGATGTCCAAGCAGGTCAGGTTCGGGTTCTCGGGGAACACGGAGCTGTTGGTGTCGATGCAGTCCGACTGCAGGCCGTTCTGGGGGTTGTCGGGATCGAAGGGGTCGTCGGGGTCCAGCTCCGTGACCTCACCGGCCTCCTCGTCCGTGATGTCCGGCACCAGGCGGCACAGCGTGAAGCCGTCCTGGTCGACGTCGACCTCGCCCTCGAGGAGCTGGCCGTCGCAGTTGTCGTCGAGCAGGCGCCCGGCGCGCGCTGCATTGGGCACGCCCAACTGCAGGCCAGCGACCGACGGGTGGTAGCCGCAGACCTCCACGCGGTCTGGGTTCTGGAACTGGCCGAAGTCGTCGGGGTCGTCGTTGCAGTCGCGGCGGGACTCGTCGCCGTCGTACTCCCACGCGCACTCGCTGAAGCCGTCGTTGTCCAGGTCGGCCTCAAAGTCGGCCAGGGAGCCGTTGCAGTCGTTGTCCTCGCCGTCGCACTGCTCGGCCGCTTCGGGGAACGTGTTGTCGTTGCCGTCGTCGCAGTCGAGCTTCGACGCGACGAGGTCGAGGCCCTCGTTCTCCGCGGCGAGCTGAACCAGGTACTCCCGGTCCGTCAGCACGCCGGCGGGGTCCTCGACCGCGAAGAAGCCGTCGCCGTCCTCGTCGATGCGGTCCGCCGGGTGGAACGTCGCCCCTTCGCAGCCCGCCAGGAAGACGGTGGCCACGACAAGAGCAAGGCAGCAGCGCGTGGTGTTCATCATGACCTCAGGTTCCCACTAGAAGAGGACCATTGCCCGGGCACCGAGCTGGAAACGGGGCATGGAGGCCGCAGCGTCCAGCGCCGAGAGTTCGACGGTTTCCAGGTCCACCGGCGCCGAGCCGGCAGAGCGGAAGTGGTAGTCACCGCTCTCGATGGCCGCAAAGACCTGATCGTGGCGGAGGAAGAAGGCGACGCCCATGAAGCTGGAGGCCTTGCCGGGCGCGCCGAGGATCCCGATCTCGAAGTCGGGGCCGAGGACCATGCCGTAGCCGCCCCAGCCCAGATCGCTGTAGGAGAGCTCGGCCGTGGACCCGTTGGAGCTCAGCTGCACGCCGTAGGCCACCCCGCCGTCGACGGGGCGGTGCTCAGCGCAGCTCTGCCGCTCCCGTGCGCTGGGCCAGGTGGCCACGGCACCCACGTGGATGCCGGCGCGCCCCTGGAGCCAGATCCGGTCGCGGAGCGGGATCGCCAGGCGCGGGGCCAGGTGCAGGGCGACCGCGTTCCCCCGGGTCTGGGCGTTGGAGCATCCGGCGACGGGCAGACTGTCGTACGAGAGTCCGATGGCCAGGGCCACGGGCATGGCGCCCTTGCCGATGGGCACCATCACGCCGAGCTCGCCGTGCGCGCTCCAGTCCGCCTCCACCGACGACTCGCCGCCGAGGATGCTGTCCACGGTCGACAGCCCTCCGCCCGCGGCGAGGTAGAACCGGCGACCGCGCAGCTCGTCGGCGGCGTCCCCGGCGGCCTGAGCCCCTTCCCGACGGGCCTGGGCGTCGCGCGCGGCGGCGCCCCGGCGATCCTCCGCCGCAGCGGTGTCCCGCGCGGCGGCAGCCCAGCGCTCCTCTTCGCGCGCCTTCGCCTCCGCCTCGGCGGCGTCGCGCTTCTCCTGGCGGAGGCGGGCGTCGGCCAGGCGGGCCTCCTCCTCAGCCTGCTCCCGCTCGCGGCGGCGCTGCTCGGCGGTGGCGGCGTCGGCGGCGCGGCGCTCGTCCCGGCCCTGGGCCTCCTGCTCGAGGCGGTCCGCCTCACGCTGCTGGCGATCCCGCTCGGCCGCAGCCTCACGCTGTGCGAGGAGCGCAGCTTCCTCCTCCGCCGCCTCCGCCCGACGCCGATCTTCCTCCGCCCGGCGCAGGTCGGCCTCGCGGCGCTCCTCGGCGCGGCGCTCGTCTGCGGCGCGGTCGGCCTGGGCCTTCTGGTCCTGGGTGAGGCGATCCTGCTCCCGGCGGCGATCCTTCTCCGCGCGCTCATCCTCCGCCCGGCGGAGATCGGCCTGGCGCCGAGCGTCGGCCGCGACGCGCTCCGCCTCCAGCTCGCGGGCCTGCTGGGCCAGCGCGGCCTGACGTTCCGCCTCCAGCTCCGCCTTGCGGGCGTCCTCCTCCTGCTTGCGCTGGGCCTCGATCTGGCGGGCGTCGGCCTGGGCCTGATCCGCCGCAGCGCCGGCTTCGCGGGCCATGGAGCGCCCCTCCGCCAGGGCAGCCACCCGCACCGCATAGGCGGCCTTCGCCTTGCCCCGGTCCGCGGGCAGATCCCAAGACGCAGCCTTCGAGGCATCCAGCTCACCGCCGGAGAGGTCCACCAGCTCCTCGCCGATCCAGTAGGTCCCGTTGGGCAGGAGCACCCACTGCACGGCGACATCGGCCTCGACGCCCTCCTCCACGACGGTGGGGAGGCGGTCGGTGAACTCGCGGAGCAGGGGGTCGTTGGGCGTGGGATCCGCCAGCGGCGGCAGCGGCTTGCCCCGCTTCGGGGCCCGCAGCTTCACCACGGTGAAGTTGGCCTCGACGTAGCGGCGGCGGGACTCGATCCGCTGGTCCCACTCGCCCCCGGGGCCCCCGTCCCAGGTGAGGGACTCCTTGCCGGCCTTGCCGGCGTCGCTCAGCCACATGTACGCGGCCATGGCGTTGCGGCGCTCCCACCACACCGCAGCGACGGCGTAGTAGACCTCCGCGCTGCTGCGCCCGACGGGGTCCTCGAACGCTGCGGCGAAGGACTCCTCAGCCTTCCGGAGGTTGCCTGCCTCCAGGAAGGTCCAGCCCTGCCCGAGCAGCTGACGCACCTTCGTCGTGCCCTGGGCGGAGCCGAGAGAGGGGAGCAACATCAACCCTGCGAGCAGGGCGGGTAGGAGTCGTCTGTTCACCGGCCGAAGGCCCCCCAGCTACATGCGGACCTGGACGCCGACCACGCCCTGGACGTCGACAAAGATCTTCGTCGCCGAAGCGTCTCCGCCGGCCGTGATGGTGTCCACCATGAAGGGCCCCGAGCCGTAGCCGCCGGCCGAGGCCTCCTCGCCGCTGCGCACCGCGCCCCCGATGCCCACGACGGACGTGCCGTCCGTGACGTCGCCCCACTGGGGGTGATGGAAGCTGGGACCGGCGTGCGCCCCGACGAAGATGCGTGGGCGGCGCTTGCCCTTGACCAAGGCCGGCGAGAGCAGCGCTTGCAGTCCGACCCGGGGTCCGTGAGCGAGGGTCGGCACGACAAAGTCGCCCTCCACCACGCCGCCCGCGGTGCCGTCACCCGGGCTGCTGATCACCTTCCCGGAGTAGTACATGCCCGCGGGCAGCATGTTGATCGCGTAGCCGATCCGCGGGGACACATCGACCCCCCCGATGCGAAACTCGAAGGCCACCTGGACGCTGCCGCCGACGCTGACGGAGGCGCGCTCGTCGTTGGTGAACGCGTTCTGCTGCACGTCGGCGGTGGACTGCGGCCCCACCAGGATCGACGGTCCCGCGCTGACGTACAGCGAGTTCCCGTTGGCGAACTGGATGTGCGGCCCCAGGCCGACGGTCAGCCCGCCCTGGAATCCCGCGACTCCGGTGGACTCGTCGCCGGCCCGGGCGCCGGCGCTGCCCGCGATCTCCAGACCGAATCGGATGTCCGTGGTGGGCGCGACCTCGACGGCCGTGTCCTTGCCGGCCACGATCTTCATGATCTCGCCGTCCAGCTCGTAGTCGCCGGCCGGCAGCCACATCTGGCCCACGGAGTAGCCCGACTGACCGAAGACGATGCGCGCCTTCTCGTAGTACGCCTTGGCCTCCGGATCCCCCGGCTCCTCCTCGATCTTGAGCTTGATGCCCTTCGTCGGGAGCTTGCCCGAGCCCCCGGTCGCCTCGAAGGTGACCCGGCCGTACACGCGCTTGAGGCGGTAGAGCTGCGCCTGCATCTGCGCCGCCTCCTGCCCCTGGGCGATCTCCCGGCCGTTCTCCAGGGCCCAGATCAGATCGTCGAGATCCTTCATCTTGTTGGAGATCTCGATGATCAGCTGCCAGGCCTTGATCTGCTTTCGCCCCTCCGGGTCCGCCACCACGATCTTCAGCTCGTCCAGCGCCTTGGGCAGCAGCCGGTTCCGATAGAAGGTGTTGGCCTGGGCCAGGTGGAACTGCCAGGTGTCCTGGGCGTGCGCGTCGCGGCTGGGGACCAGGGTCCCGGCTGCGAGCGTCACCACGGCCACCATGATCAGGACGAGGCGTCGAAGTGTCGTCATTGGCTATGCCCCTGCCGGAGGTCCCCGCACAGCCTCACCCTGCCGGTGCAGGCCTCGGCTCGGGCATCATAGCGGAGGGGTGGGGGGCGCGGGGGCGGGCGAGCACCTGCACGGGCATCGGCGGTGGGGCGAGCCCTCGGAAAGCGGGCCAGGGGCCCTGGGGAGCGCCTCCGGAGGGGGAGGCGCTCCGCCGCGGGAGCCGGGGCTCTACCGCGGGATGTCGTACGAGTACATCTCCTGCCAGGTGCTGTCCGAGCTGCCGACGGCCTGCTGGGCCGTGTAGAGCAGCCGCCAGGTCGAGCCCTGCACGGAGAGCTGCGGATCCCGGTTGTTGCGGGTGCCGGCGCTCAGCAGGCAGTTCGGGCTGCCGCCATCCACGGGGAAGATGCAGATGGGATCTCCCTCGTCCGGCGCGTCCTTGACCGCGATGACGCCCTTGCCGTCCGGCGTCCAGTACGCGGCGCCCTTGCTGGGCAGGCGCACGTTGGGGCCGATCTGCCGGGGGGTGCCGCCCGGGCGGGCGTCGGTGACCCACAGGCCGAAGTTCGTGGACGAGGTCTGCCCCTTGTTGGAGAAGAAGGCCAGGCGGTTGCCGTCGGGGCTGAAGGAGGGCCGCGTGGACTCCGTGCCCGTGAACTGCACCAGGGCCTGGGCGGTGAACATGGCGACGTCGAGCAGGTAGATGTGGCTTCCCGCCTTGCCGGCCCGCACGTAGGCCACCTTCTGTCCGCTGGCGTCCCAGACCGGGAAGAGCTCGGCGTTGGTGTCGTCGAAGGTGAGCTGCATGGGCTCACCCGAGTCCCAGAGGTACAGGTCGCCGTTCCCCGTGCGGCCCGACGAGAAGACGAAGCGCGGCTCGTTCGGGTCCCAGGCGGGGTTCTTGTTGGCGCTGTTGCCCTCCTCCACCAGCTTCGACCAGTTGTCGATGTAGATGTCCTGGGCGCCCGAGCTGTCCGACACCGTGTAGGCGTAGGCGTAGGTGCCCTTGCTGGCCCAGGCGAAGCCGTGCGTGACCCGCTTGGTGGCCCCGTAGCGGCTGGGGGAGTCCATGCTCTCGGGCACCAGCTTTGCGGCCGCGCCCGTGATGGCCCGGCCGTCCCAGCCGACGATGTAGAGCTCGCGGCGCTTCTCGGCGGGGAAGTTCACCTCGTAGGCGATCTGCGTGCCGTCGGGCGAGAGCTGCGGGAACTCGATGTTCCCATCGACTTTCACGCCGACCGGTTGGGCCTTCGTGCCCTGCGCGTCGACAGGCTGTGGCGCAGCCAGGGTGGCCAGGCCGGCCGCGAAGGCCAGGGTGAGGGCTGTGGTCCAGCTCCTGTTCATGACGTGCTCTCCTCGATGTTCCCCGAGCGCTCGGGGGATTCTGGCACCTCCAAAGAGGAGGTGGGGTCGGATGACTTGGGGGCCACGACGGACGCGGCCTCTTCCTGCATGACGTGGCAGGCCACGGTTTGATTCGGTGCGATCTGGAGCAGGCCGGGCAGGTCGGTGGTGCAGGGCCCCTCCGGCCGGCCGGCGCCGTGCCAGATGTCGCAGAGTGGGCGGTAGGAGCAGCCCTGGCTCAGGTCGATGTCGCGGAGCTCGGCTCCCTGCCGGGCGTCGATCTCTTCCTGGGTCGGCACGTCCGCGCGGGCCGCCTCGAACAGGCGGACGGTGTAGGGGTGGTGCGGCAGCTCGGGATCGATGCGCTCCCGCTCCATGACCTCCACGATCCGCCCCCGGTACATCACCAGGATCCGGTCGGACACGAAGCGAATGACGTCCAGGTCGTGAGAGATGAAGAGGTAGGCCGTCTCCACGTCCCGAGCCTGGAGCATCGCGTCGAGCACATCGGCCTTCACGCTGGCGTCCAAGCCCGACGTCGGCTCGTCGGCCACCACCAGGGACGGGCGGGTCAGCAGGGTGCGGGCGACGGAGACGCGGCGCTTCTCCCCGCCGCTCAGCTCGCCCGGGTACGAGCGTACCTTCTCCGCCATCCCGAAGCGCCGAAGCTCCCGAACCACCAGGTCGTCCGCCTCCGACCCGACCACCCCCCGGAACACCTTCAACGTCTCGCGCAGGTGCGCGCCGATCGTCAGGCCCGGGTTCAGGCAGGCGTAGGGGTTCTGGTAGATCATCTGGTACCGCGCGCGCTCCGCCTGCAGTCCGTTTCGGGGGACGGCGAGCCAGTCCCGGCCCTCCAACTCCACGGTGCCGCTGTCCGGCTCGACGATCCGCAGCAAGCACTTGCCGAACGTCGTCTTGCCCGACCCTGACTCGCCGATGAGGCCGGTGACTTCCCCCGGGCCCATGATCAGGTCGACACCATGAAGGACCGGGGTCGGCGCACGACGGGGTCCCAGTCCGAACAGGCCCTTGCCCCCACCGAAGGTCTTGCGGATGCCGATGGCCTTGAGCAGCGGCTTGGCGTTGAGGGAGTCAGTCACCGAGCTCCCCCTTTCGCCAGGCGGCGCTCACCGCGGCGAGGTCTTCGAGCACCTCCCGGCCATCGACGTGGCAGGCGACGCGGTGGACGTCAGCGATGTCGTGCAGCACCGGCTTGACCGTCTCGCAGCGGTCCCGCTCGACCAGGTTGGCCTTGTAGACGAGGCAGCGTGACCGGTAGACGCAGCCAGCGCGGGCCACGGCCCCGGTGCTGTCCGGCGACTCCCCGACCTCCCTGCGCGAGCTGTGCCGGCCCTGGGCAAGGTCCTCGGCCCGCTCCTTCAGCTCCCGGGTGTAGGGGTGGTTGGGCGAGTCGGCGTCGCCCAAGGCGGCGATGGGGCCCTCTTCGACCACCTTGCCCCGGAACATCACCGCCAGCCGGTCGCAGAGCCGCGCGATCATCGGCAGGTCGTGGCTGATCACGATGCCGCTCAGCTCGCCGCCGGCCATGATCCGGTGCAGCAGGCCCACGATCTCCCGGCGGATGTGCGAGTCCAGGCCCGTGGTCGGCTCGTCAGCCACCACGAAGTGGGGCTCACCGGCCAGGGCCAGGGCGATCATCACCCGCTGGGCCATGCCGCCGGAGAGCTCGTGCGGGTAGAGGCTGAGGGTGGCGTCGTCGGCTCGGAGCTGCACCTCCGCCAACCAGTGCAGGGCGCCGTCGCGCAGCTCCCCTGCCCCGGCGTCGGGCCGCGCCACCGCCACGGCCTCCGTGATCTGCGTGCCCACCTTCAGGTAGGGGTTCAGCGCGCCCATGGGGTTCTGGAAGATGAAGCCCACGCCCAGGCGGCGGAGCAGGTCCAGGCGCTTGCGGAAACGTCGACGCCACACCAGCCAGGACCAGCCGATGCGCTGGCGGACGGGCAGGAGCTCGTCGCCCTGGGGCGGACGGAAGGGCGAGAAGTCGTCGACATCGGCCAGGACGTCGATGGGGGGCTGGTCGCCGATCTGGTAGATCGCGCTCCCGCTGATGACCCCGGGCTCCAGGCTGGACAGCCCCATGATCGATCGCACGAACTGCGTCTTGCCCGAGCCGCTCTCCCCCACCAACCCCAGGATCCCGCCCCGGGGCACCGTGAGCCGGCCGCCCTGGACGATCGGCTTGATCGCCCCCGCGACCTCCACGGCCACCCACACATCGCGCGCCGTGAGAATCGCGCCGTCGGCTGGTTCTGCCATCAGTGCCTCCCCCGCTCGAAGCGCTCGCCCACGGCGTCGCCGAGGAGCGTGAGGCCCAGGATGGACGCGACGATGCACACCGCCGGCGCCACGAAGGCGGGCGCGGCCAGGCTGCCCAGGTCGCAGCCCGTGACCAGGTTGCCCCACGAGGGCACCGACGCCGGTACTCCGTAGTGGCCTCCCAGGAAGGACAGGCTGGTCTCCACCAGGATGAAGT
>CALCXL010000852.1 GCA_937907595.1 uncultured Pseudomonadota bacterium | reverse complement strand
CAGAAGGAGGCCTTCTACCGGACCCTTCAGCTGATGGCCCTGGCCGACGGTCGGGTCACGGCGCGGGAGGAGGCCTGGATGGCGACGGTCGCCGACCAGCTGGGCATCGACGAGCCGCGTCAGCGGGCCTTGTCCGTGGACGCCCGCAAGTACATGCTCAGCAGCCTGGCCGGGGTCACGGCCTTCCGTGAGCAGGCCGTGGCCGTGGGCCACTCCCTGGGTCTGTCCGACGAGCAGATCAACGACGTGCTCGGCGGCCACTGAGCCGAAGCGCCCCGCCTCAACGCCCTACCAGGGGCGGGGGCGGCCCGGACCGGTGACGGGGGCTCGGCCCGGCTCGGAGCCGCGGGTGCTCGCCTGGCGGCTGTAGCAGGTGGCCTTGTCGCGCCCGCCCTCCTTGGAGACGTACAGCGCCTGGTCGGCCAGCTCGATCAGCGTGGCCTGGTCCCGGGTGTCGGCCGGCCAGTTGGCCACGCCGATGCTGACGGTGCAGCGGAAGCTGACGGGGCGCCCGCCCTCGTTCATCACGAAGACCTCCTGCTTGAACGACTCGCGGATGCGGTCGGCCAGCACCAGCGCGCCCTGGGCGTCGGTGCCCTCCAGGAGCAGGCAGAACTCCTCGCCGCCGTAGCGCGCAGCAAGGTCGGTGCCGTCCCGCGCGGTGCCGCCCAGCAGCTTGGCCAGCCGCCGGATGACCTCGTCGCCCATGGGGTGGCCGTAGGTGTCGTTGACCGACTTGAAGCGGTCGATGTCCATGAGCAGCAGGCTCATCTTCATGCCCGTGCGCTCGGACGCGGCGATCTTCTGGCCCAGCACCTCCTGGAAGCGCCGGTGGTTGGGCAGGCCGGTCATGCCGTCGGTGACGCCTCGGGTCTCATGCTCGGTGAAGAGCCTGCCGTTGCTGACCGCGGCGCCCACCTGATGGAGCAGCACCTGCAGGCGCTCGGTGTCCGCGGGCTCGAAGTCGGGCCAGGTCCGCCGCGCCACGACCACCGAGCCGATGGGTTCGCCCTCGCTGCCCGGGGGGACCAGGGGGAGGACCAGCAGGCTGTGGAAGCCGGTCTCCGGCCCCGCGTCCCGGCCGAAGAGCACCGGCAAGCGGGAGCAGTCCTGCAGGTCGCTCCGCTCGATCACCGTGCGGTGCCGGACCGATTGGGCCAGCAGGCCCTCGGTGGCGGTCACAAAGAAGGGCTCGCGCGGGGGCGGTCGGTCGAAGCCCACGGCGTCGATCACCCGCAGGGTCTCCCCCGAGGCGTCGCAGAGCGCAAAGGCGGCGGCGTCGATGTGCACGAACTCGCCCACCGACGTCACCACGGCCCGCGCGATCTCGTCGATGCGCACGTGCCGGGAGACCTCCCGGCAGGCCTCGTAGAACGCGTGGTTCTCCCGCATGTCCTCGCGCACGGCGCTCAGGTCCACCGCGCGGGTGATCAGGCGGGCCACGAAGTCGGCGACGTGGCCGGCCAGGGCGCGGTGGGGGCCGTCGAAGCGGTCGGGCTGGTCCGCATCCAGCAGGACCACGCCCCAGCGGCGATCGCCGTCCACCAGGGGGAGGGCGAGCACCGAGCCCAGGGCCCGGGTGTCGTTGCGGTGCACCACCCGCGGATCCTCCGGCCGGATCGACGACAGGCAGACCGGGGCGCCGGCCTTGAACGCCGCGCCAAAGATGCCGTCCCGGGCGCCGACGTCGTCCACCAGGTCGCCGGTGTCGCCCGCCTTGGCCACGACGACCAGGCGATTCCAGTCCTCCTCGCCGTCGGGGCGGTACACGGCCGCGGCGCGGGCGCCCGTGGCGGAGACCAGCACCTGGCAGGCGCGATCCATGTCGTGCTGGAGCTCCCGCGCGATGGTGCGCAGGTCCCGGTCCCGGTCCTGGGCACCGTAGACGTCGCCGCGGCGGTTGGTGCCCGCCGATCCCGACTCCTGCCGCAGCGCGCCGGACTCGTCCTCCAGGGCGCGCAGTCGCTTGCGGGTGCGCTCGTGGGCGACGCGCTCTCCGGTCAGGGCCCGGCCCGGCACCAGCGCCGCTGCGATGAACGCTCCGGCGAAGGAGAGCTGGCTGAGGGCGCTGGCGCCGGCGGCCAGGCCCAGCCATCCGGGGAAGAGCACAGCGGTGAGGGCGATGAGGGTCCAGGGCAAGGCGCGTCGGCCGCCGGCTCCGAGGCTCGCGGCGCCCGCGGCGGCCAGGGCGAGGGCTGCGACCGGCCCGGCGATCCCGCCCAGGGCCTGCACCCCGACGACCGACAGCGCCAACAGCCCGGGCACCCACAGGGGCGCTCGCTTGCCGCGGCGGGCGTCCAGGCTGGGGTTGCGCCAGCTCCGCACCGCCAGGGCCGCCGGCACCACGCAGAGCGCCCCGGCCCGCAGGGCGCCCAGGTCTGCGCGGTCCAGGTCTGCGAAGCCGGCTGCCACGGACAGGAAGGTGCCGATCAGCAGCAGGTACTCGGTCACCGGCTGGGGGGTGGAGGGGGGCTGGGCACGGCGGGTGGTGACGACGCGGCTCATCGCTGCTCCAACGCCGGCATGAGGCGACGGTCCTGAAGGAAGCCGAAGTCGGCGGCCCGGTCGCCCGGGAAGAGGTAGAGCAGCTCGCCCTCACGCACGTAGCCCAGCTCCTGGCGGATCCAGCGCTCCTGCACGGTCTCGTCGCCCTGCATCCGGCCGATCTCCGCGCGCAGGTGGGCGATGGTCTGGCGGCGCTCCGCGAGGTGGGTCTGCCGTGCGAGGACCTCCGCCTCGAGGGCCCGGTTGGCGAGCACGCCCCGGTCCCCAAAGCAGGCCCATGCGGCTGAGCCCGCCAGCGCGGCGAACATCAGCAGCGGCAGCGCTGACCGGACGGTGGTCGTCTCCTCCATGAGCCCTTTCCGCGTTCCTGATCAGCGTACAGGGGGGAGATCTGGGGCTCAAGGTAGTTTGCGCCAGTATTGGCGCGAACTCTGGGAAAAACCGCCGTGGCGGGCTCAGGGCGCCGTGGCGCCGCCTCCGCTCTGGTCGGTGGCGATGGCGAAGTTGCGCAGCCCCAACTCGCGGGCCAGGTCCATGATCTGGACCACGCGGCCGTGGGCCAGGGCCTCGTCCGCCCGCAGGACCACCATCGTGGTCGGGTCTTCCAGCGCCACGGCGGTCAGCCGCGCGCGAAGCTCGTCGTCGCCCACCGGCTGCTCGTCCACGAACACCCGGCCGTCGGCGGTGAGCTGGACGGCGACGTCGGTGCCCTCGGGGATGACGTCGCGGTTCTCCGAGCGCGGCAGCTCCACCTGGATGCCGGCGGGCTCGTTCACGAAGGTCGTGCTGACCATGAAGAAGATCAGCAGCAGGAAGACCACGTCGATGAGGGGGGTCAGCTCCAGCACCAGGGGAGGGCGGGGCCGGCTGGACGAGAAGTCCACCTCAGCTCGCCCCGGCCCGGGGACCGGCCGCGGTGCCGCCGTCGGGCTCCGGTGAGCCGCCGCTGTGGGCCAGGAGGTCCAGCAGATCGAGCGCCGCCTCCTCCATCGCCAGCACCACGGCGTCGGCGCGGCTGAGCAGGTAGCTGTGGGCGATGCGCACGGGGATGGCCACCAGCAGGCCGGCCAGGGTGGTGTAGAGCGCGGTGCCGATGCCCCCGGCCAAGGCGCCCGCGTCGCCGACGCCGTGCACTTCGATCGTGCGGAACACGTCGATCATCCCCCACACCGTGCCGAGCAGGCCCATCAACGGGCTGACGACGGCCACGGTCTCCAGCACGCCCAGGCCGGCCTGCAGGCGGACGGCCTCGTGGCGGCCCACCTCCAGCACGAACTCCTTGATCTCCGCCCGCGGCTTGCCCACCTGACGCAGCGCCGCCAGGTAGACCCGCGCGAGGGGGGAGTCGTCCATGCGGCAGAGGGTGAGGGCGTCGGCGATCTGCTCGCGCAGGACGAGGTCGCGCACCTGCACGGTGAGGTTGCGGGGCAGGATGCGGGATCGGCGGAGCGTGAAGAGGCGGAGCAGGAAGACGCTCAGGGCGACGAAGGACCCGAGGCCGATGACCGCGACGATCACGCCGCCTCGCGCCACGAAGTCGCTGGCGAGGAACTCCTCCATCATCTACTCGGTCACGCAGTCGAGCAGGACGTCGAAGGAGGTCCATCCCACGGCGTCCGGCTCGAACCAGGCGGGGAGCTCGCCGGGCTGGAGGGAGAGCTCGTCCCCGTCGGCCAGGGCCCGCGTCTCGCGGCAGATCACCCCGTCGGGGCCGACCGCGCCCAGGCAGAGCATGCCGCTGCCGCCCACGCGCACGGCCACGCTGCCGGGGTCGAGGGGGGGCAGGAGCACGACCTCGCCGCCGCCCCAGAAGCTCTGCCAGGGGGCGCCGTCGCCGGCGGGGCGGGTCTCGTACAGCGTGCGCTGGTCCGACAGGCGATCCAGGGTGTCCAGGTCCAGGGCAACGAAGTCGTCGGAGCACTCCAGCTCCACCGGCTGGAAGTCCTCCTGGTCTTCGGCGCAGTCCTCGTCCCGGGCGCAGCCGAGGTCGGCGCAGTCCACCGCTCCGTTGCCGTCGTTGTCGCTCAGGTCGAAGCAGACCTCGGGCACGTCGGCGCAGGTGAGGGTGACCGAGCCGGTCAGGGTCTCCTCGGCCGGCACCAGGACCTCCAGGAACAGGCTCTCCCCGGCGTCGGCGCGGCTGGGGATCACGCGACGATCGCCGGCCCCCGTCCAGATCTCCGTCACCCGCCGCCAGTCGCTGGCCGACTCCGCGCGCAGGCGCAGGCCGTGGCCGTCGACGTCGCCCACGGTGGCCTCGAAGAGCAGCGCGGTGCCCGCCTCGGCGGAGACGCGGATGTCGTCTCCCGTGGTCAGCCCCTCCAGGGACTCGGTGCCCCCGCAGGCGATGACGCCGTCCTCCTCGGGCAGAACCTCCGGCTCCTCCTCCTCCGTGCAGGAGAAGAGCAGGGGCAGGGCGATCAGGACCAGCGGGCGGAGTGGTAGCTTCACGGCGTGCCGAAGATACCCCGCAAACTGCTCCTTTGTTCCGCGCTCGTGGCCGCCCTGTGCCTCACGCTCCTGCTGCCGGGCTGCGCCTACGTCGCGCGGCAGGCCCGCGGGCAGTTCGAGTTGATGGCGGGGCGGGTGCCCCTGGAGAAGGCGCTGGCGACGGTCGACTTCACCGACGAGGAGGCGGCCAAGCTGCGCCTGGTGCCGGCGATCAAGGCCTTCGGCGAGGAGCGCGTGGGCCTGTCGCCGACGAAGAACTACGACACGATCAACCCCACCTTCGACCAGGTGATCTGGAACGTGTCGGGCTGCTCGCCCCACCGCTTCGAGAGCCACCTCTACGCCTTCCCCGTGGTGGGCGCGCTGCCCTACATCGGCTTCTTCGACCGGGAGGACGCCGACGCCGAGCGGGCTCGCCTGGAGGAGCTGGGCTGGGAGGTCTACGTGCGCAGCGCCGGGGCCTACTCGACCCTGGGCTGGTTCAAGGACCCCTTGTGGCGCTCCATGCTGCAGTGGGACCGGGAGCAGCTCTCCAACACCGTGCTGCACGAGCTGGCCCACGCGACCGTGTGGATCAAGGGCGACGGCGGCTTCAACGAGAGCTGGGCGGGCTTCGTGGGGGATCAGGCCGCCCGGCAGTACCTGCGCGAGCGCCAGGACGAGGACCCCGACTCCTGGCGGCTGCTCCTGGACCGCGAGCACGACAGCGTCCAGTACAAGGCGTTCATGCAGGCGCTGGTGACCCGCTTGCAGGGCCTGTACGGGGCGGGGCTGTCCCGGGAGGAGGTCCTGCGGCGCAAGGAGCGGATCTTCGAGGAGGCGCGCGAGGAGTACGGCGGGCTGGGCTGGCGGCTGGAGGGCTACCGCCGTTCCCTGGACCCCGATCGGCCCCTGGACAACGCCCGCCTGGTGCAGTTCCGGGTCTACAACACCAAGCGGGAGCGCTTCACAGCGGCGTTGGAGCGGTTCGATGGGGAGCTGCCCGCCTTCGTGGAGGCTTCGCGGGCTCTGCCGGCCCTGCGCAAGGCCCAGGGCAAGGACTTCGATCCCTGGGCGGCCCTGGACGCGCTGAAGCCCGAGGGCTGATTCCTGGCACGGCCCTTGCTGAGTAATGGAGCGTCCCCCCCAGGAGGTGCCCGTGACCCGCAAGCTTCGCCCCGCCCCAAACGCCCGCGTGTTGACCACGTACCTCAAGAACATGGGGGAGCACGACCTGCTCACCCGCGAGGAGGAGTACGAGGTCGGTCGGCTCTGTCTGGAGGGCACGCCGCAAGAGCAGGCGCAGGCCCGCGAGAAGCTCACGAAGTGCAACCTGCGCCTCGTGGTGTCCATCGCCAAGCAGTACAGCTACCGCGGCATCCCCATGTCCGACCTCATCCAGGAGGGCAACATCGGCTTGATGCGGGCGGTGGAGAAGTTCGAGTACCACCGCGGCTTCAAGTTCAGCACCTACGCCTCCTGGTGG
>CALCXL010000851.1 GCA_937907595.1 uncultured Pseudomonadota bacterium | reverse complement strand
GAAGTCGCCGTCGTAGTAGATGCGGCTGAGGCGGCTGCGCTCGATGAGGTCGTCGCCCAGCAGCTCGGTCCACAGGGCCTCGATCTCCGCGCTCTTGCTGAAGAAGCGGTGCCCGCCGATGTCGAAGCGGTTGCCCTTGTAGGACGCCGTGCGCGCGATGCCGCCGACGTAGGTGGGGTCGGCCTCCAACACGTCGACGTCGAACCGATCGCCGCCGACTTTCAGCAGCTCCCAGGCCGCGGTCAGGCCCGCCGGCCCCGCGCCGATGATCACCACCCGCTGCCGATCAGCCACGGAGCCCTCCCCGGTGCAGCGCGTCGGCCTGCTGGTGCATGGGGACAAAGGGGGTCGCAGGGCGTTGCGCGTCGGGCCGCAGCATCGACCGCACCGTCTTGAGCAACTTCGGCACCACGAAGCCGGGCCGGTACAGGTGGAAGAGCACGCGGGCGTGGTACGGCAGGTTGGCCGGGTGGGTCACGGCCATCATCAGGTGGGTCTTGAGGATGAAGGCGGAGAAGTTGAAGTCGGCCAGCTCGGGCGGCGTGTAGACCCGCGCGCCGTCGGAGAAGTTGAAGGGGAGCAGGCCGTCGGGGATCTCCCCCTTCGCCACCAGCTCGTCGTACACGGGCGTGCCCGGCAGCGGCTGGAAGTTGGCCAGGAAGACGAAGTTGAAGCGGCAGTCCCGGATGAGGTCGAAGGTGGCGGCGATGTCCTCGGGGCGCTCGCCGGGGTAGCCGACGATGAAGAAGGCCTGGCACTTGAGCCCGGCGGCCTGGATGTCGCGCACGGTGTCCTTGACCACGCCCAGCTTCAGGTCCTTCTTCATGAGCTCCAGGGTGTGGGCGGAGCCGCTCTCCGGGGCGACGATCAGGTGCCGCCAGCCCGCGCGCTTCATCAGGCGCCACAGCTCGGCGTCGCCCCGGCTCATGCGGATGCCGTTGGGGGTGCCGAAGCCGACGTCGGGCAGGTCCAGGGCGATGAGCGCGCGGCAGAAGTCCTTCGCGAAGGCCACGTGGTACGTGAAGTTGTCGTCGATGATGTTGAACCAGCGCACGCCCTGCTCGTCGTAGAGGCGGCGGATCCAGCGCATCATGTAGTCGATGGAGTGGGTGCGGACGGGTCGGCCGTTGAGCTCCGGCGCGGCGCAGTACTGGCAGCGGTAGGGGCAGCCGCGGGTGACCCACAGCGGCGCGTTGGGCACCGGCGGGCTGTTCCAGCGGTAGCCCCGGCGCACGTACTCGGAGAGGCGGATCGCGGTCAGATCCGGGGGCGCGATGGCGTCCAGGTCGTCGGGCAGGTCCTGGGCGTTGCGCACCAGCCCGTCGCCGTCACGCCAGACCAGGCCGGGCACGTCGGCCAGATCGGGATCGGCATCGAAGATCCGGTCCAGCAGCATCGCGAAGCCGCGCTCGGCCTCCCCCACGAACAGCAGGTCGACCTCGGGGTGCTCCATGCAGCGCTCGGCGTAGGAGCTGGGGTGGGCGCCGCCCAGCACCGTGGGCACCGAGGGGTCGATGGATCGGACGAGGCGCAGCAAGGCGATGGCCTCGGGGAACATGGGCGACCAGGTGGAGACCCCCACCAGCTCGGGCTGCAGGGCGCGCAGGCGACGGGCCAGGGCCGGGGAGTCCGCGTCCAGGCCGTCCAGGGCGCAGTCGATGATCTGCACGTCGAAGCGGGCCGGATCGACGTTCGCCTTGAGGTAGGCCAGGGGCAGGCTCACCGTCGTCGAGGGCTCGAAGCCGCGCGGCCACAGCAGGGCGATCCGTCGGGGAGGCATCGCCTGCAAGGTAGCACCGCGCCGCGGGCTCGCCGTCTCCCTGCCCGACTGGATGGACCCCGCGGACGCAGAGTTGGCCTGGCTCTGCTCCCGGGGCGAGGACCGCAACGCCCTGGGCCTGCGCATGCGCCGCAGGGACCGCTGCTGTTCACCGATCCCGTGCATTGGACCCAGCAGGGCAATGGGCTCGCCGCCGAGGCGATGTACGCGCTTCTGGAGGGGGTGGGGCGGTGACGGGCAGGGACGGACCCCCGCCAGGCGATGCGCTCCCCCTACCCCCGCACCGCCTGCCGGGGCAGGCCCGCGGCCTCCCGCCGAAGCTCCTCCAGGGTCCGGCCGAGCCCGGGCACCACGAGCTCGGGGGCGACGGCGGCCCAGGGCTCCAGCACGCTGCGGCGGCTGGCGATGCCGGGGTGGGGCACCTGCAGGTCGGAGTCGGTGACGCGGCTGCATCCGGCGATCAGCACATCCAGGTCGATGGCGCGGGGCCCGTTGCGTAGGGCCCGCACCCGGCCCAGATCGCGCTCGATGGCCAGGCAGCGCTCCAGCAGGTCCCGGGGGCTGCCGTCCCATCGCAGCTGCACCACGCCGTTGAGGAACCAGGGCTGGTCGACGATGCCCCAGGGCTCGGTCTCCACCAGGGGGGAGACGCAGAGCACGCCGGGCAGGGCGGCGACGGCGGCGGCGATGGTGGCCGCGCGGTCGCCCAGGTTGCTGCCCACGCCCACCCAGGCCTCGTCGGGCTCGGGCCAGCGGGGCGCGGCGGCGACGCCCGGCGCGACCTCGAAGCCCTGCAGCGAGCCGAGCGCGGCGCTCACGAATCCGCCTCGTCGCGGTCGGACTCCAGCTTGCGGTAGATGGTGCGCGCCGCGATGCCCAGCAGCCGCGCGGCCAGCTTCTTGTCGCCGCCGGTGTACTTGAGGGTCTCTTCGATCGCCATCTGCTCGATGTCGCGCAGGGGGGTGCCGATGGCGAAGACCAGCTTGCGCGCCGCGCCGCTGCCTTCGGGCTGGAGCTGCGGTGGCAGGTTCTCCAGGCCCACGCGGTCGTCGCGGCAGAGCACGACGGCGCGCTCGATCGTGTTCTCCAGCTCCCGGACGTTGCCGGGCCAGCGGTGCGCCGACAGCGCGTCCAGGGCGTCGTCGGTGATGCCGCGCAGGTCCTTGCGGTTCTTGTCGGCGTAGACCCGCACGAAGTGGGCGGCCAGCAGGGGGATGTCCTCGCGGCGCTCGCGCAGGGACGGCAGGTGGATGGGGATGACGTTGAGGCGGTAGTACAGGTCCTCGCGGAACTTGCGCTCGGCGACGTCGCGCTCCAGGTTCCGGTTGGTGGCGGCGATGAGGCGCACGTCGACGCTGACGGTCTTGGTGCCCCCCACCCGCTCGAACTCGCCCTCCTGAAGGACCCGCAGCAGCTTGACCTGCGAAGCGGACGACATCTCCGCGACCTCGTCCAGGAACAGCGTGCCGCGGTCGGCCAGCTCGAAGCGACCGGGCTTGCGGTTGGCCGCGCCGGTGAAGGCGCCCTTCTCGTAGCCGAAGAGCTCCGACTCGAAGAGCGTCTCGGGGATCGCCGCGCAGTTGACGCGGATCATGGGCCCGTCGGCGCGATCGCTCAGCTCGTGCAGCGCCCGGGCCATCAGCTCCTTGCCGGTGCCCGATTCGCCGGTGATCAGCACCGTGGCCTCCGACGGCGCCACCTGCCGCGCCACCTCCATCACCGAGCGCAGGGCGTCGCTGCGCCCCACGATCCCGGCGAAGGGCCCGCTCTTGTGCTCCTGGGAGGCCACCAGCTCGCGCAGCTGCCGGTTCTCCGCCAGCAGCTGGGCCTTCTCCAGCGCCTTGCCCACCGCGCGCAGCACGTCGTGGCGCTTCAGGGGCTTGGTGATGAAGTCGTAGGCCCCCTCCTTCATCGCCTCCACGGCGATCTCCACCGTGCCGTAGGCCGTCATGAGCACGACCTCGGTCTCCGGGGCCAGGGTGCGCGCGACCTTGAGCAGCTCCAGGCCGTCCATGCCCGGCATCTTCAGGTCCGTCAGCAGCACGGCGGGCTGGTCGTTGCGCAGCAGCTCCAGCGCCGCGGGCCCCGAGTCGGCCAGCATCACCTCGTATCCCGCGCGCGTGAGCAGCCGCTCGAGCACCTTGAGGTTGCTGGTCTCGTCGTCGACGACGAGGATTCGGGGGGAGTCACTCATGCGCGGGGGAGCTCGATCGTGAAGGTGGTGCCCTCACCGAGGCTACTTCTACACGCGATCCGGCCGCCGTGTTCCGCGATGACCTGCTGGGTGACCGGCAGCCCCAGGCCCGAGCCCGACTCCTTCGTGGAGAAGAAGGGGTCGAAGATGCGGGCGACGTGCTCGGCGTCGATGCCCGGACCGTCGTCGCGCACGGCCAGCCGCACCGTCGACTCGTCCGCCTCCGCCGTGATCCACAGCGTGCCCCCGCCGCCCGCGGACAGCGCCTCGCCGGCGTTCTTGACGATGTTGAGGAGCGCCTGCCGGATCTGGCCGACGTCCATGGACACGTCCGGCAGATCCGGCGGCAGGTCCAGCTCCACCTGCACCGACGACTGCTCCAGCTCCTCCCGCTGGAAGCGCACCAGGTCCACCACCAGCTCCCCCAGGGGGAAGGGCTCCAGGCGCATGGGCGGCGCGCGGCCCAGGGCCAGGTAGGACTCGGTGATGCGGGTCAGGCGGTTGATCTCGTCGCGGATGGCGTCGATCAGCTCGGCCGCCTCCGCCGCGTTGCCGTCGCTGACCTCGTCCTTGAGCAGCTCAGCGTTGAGGCCCAGGGCGTTGAGCGGGTTCCGCACCTCGTGGGCCACCTGCGCGGCCATCTGGCCGATCGTCGCCAGCCGCTCGCTGCGGATGAGCGCCTCCTGGGACTGCCGCAGGTCCGCCAGCGCCTCCTCCAGCTGCTCCGATCGCTCCTGCAGCTTGCGCTCACGCTCGCGCAGGGAGCCCGCCATGGCGTTGAAGGAGCGGGCCAGGCGGCCCAGCTCGTCGGTCGACGGCACCTCCACCCGCTCGTCGAAGTCACCCTGCCGCAGCCGCTCGGCGCTGAGGATCAGCTGGCGCACGGGCCGCAGCATCATCGACGTCGCCAGCACCAGCACCAGGCCGAAGAGGATGGCCACGGCCGACAGCGCCGCGATGGCCAGGCGCGCGTCCCGATGCGACTGCTCGGTGCGCTGGACGACGCGGGCCACACGCCGGGACACGCGGCGGCTCAGATCGCGCAGGTTCCCCTGGATCTGGCGGTGCAGGGCGATGAGGTCGGGGATGAAGGCCTCGGCCGGCTCCTGGGCCTCCACGGCGTCGACGAAGGCGAGGTGCAGGATCCGGTAGCGGTCGAGCTGATCGAGCACGGTGTCGATGTTCGCGGCGATGCGCACCAGGATCTGCGACTCCGACTCGTCCAGCTCCGCCGACGCCAGGGCGCTGGTCACGTCCCGGGCCTGGGTCAGCTGCGCCCGCATGCGCTCCTGCACGAAGCGCTCGGTGCGACGCACGCGGTAGAGCCGGTCCGCCGTCTGCCCCGGCTCCAGCTCCAGCCCCAGCGGCCAGGAGTCGGCGCCGGAGATCTCCCGCTGCA